>JAUIIP010000338.1 GCA_030431555.1 bacterium | reverse complement strand
GAGGTAGTCCTCGAGCATCACGACTTTTTCTCCAGCGATTTTTTCCGGAGGCTTTCCTCGCAGTCCTTTGAGGGCACCACTCATTTGTTCGCGCCCTTCCTTAGTTTCAGGAAACTTCAGCTTAGGCGTCAACGCGATGCAGCTGCTGATTGAGTACGCTTCGAAGCTTCTGCCAGCAGCAGATGTGGAGATACTAGATTTGCACCACCGAGCGAAGGTCGATGCTCCGAGCGGCACGGCGTATATGCTTGCGGATGCCGCCGCAAAAGGCGTTAACAGTCGTTCTCAAGAAACTAGCTCCGGCACCCAGGCGGACAGCAGGAATGCGCCGCGGCTGGTAACCTCGCGGGACGAAGCAAAGTCGCCGAGACGCAAAGGTGATATCGGTATGCAGGCGCTTCGCGGCGGTGGTGTTCCTGGTGAGCATACGGTCTATTATTTGCTGGATTCGGAGCGAATTGAGATCACACATCGTGCCGGTGACCGCGCAATATTTGCTGATGGGGCTGTGCTGGCTGCGAGTTGGTTGCTCGGCAAGAGTCCGGGATATTATTCCATGCGCGATGTATTAAGCGCGTAGGGTTCTATTCTCTGCCTAGCGCTCGAACGAGCCAGTTCGTATCCTCTTCGACTTCAGTGATCATCGGTGAAACACCGCTCACGCTTCGGTTGTATTCCTCAAGCTCTTCCGCCAAAAGAAAGACCTCTGGTTTACCGTAGAGGTAGAAATAGGTGTATTTTATTGCATTAATCGCCAGAGCGTTAACTACCGCCCACAGAAATACAACCTTCCAAGGCGCTTCTACGAGCTGAAACTGAACACGCCGCCGACTTCGGTAGCTGGTAAACAGGTCATCACCCAAGGTGGCATTACCCTTCGAAGCTGCGTGGTAGCGCTTAAGCAGTTCTGTTGAGTTTGAGACCTTATACTTGTAGCTCTTCTTACCCATATATTTGTTATGGCTTAAGATCGCAGTTTGTAGCGCGTAGCAGGCCGCAAATTGGCGCAAGCTATCCGATAAAAGCTCTGAAAAATGCTAATAAATGTCGCGGGTTCTAGTGCTGAGAACTCCAAACGGCGGCTAAGATTCTCGTTGATCCTAATGACACGTCGCTCAACTATTGCTCATAACATAGGTAGATGCGTACGTACTTCCCTCAGGGAAAAGGTGCAATATCAGCTACTTAGGCTAGAGCATGGGATACAATCGACACCGCAAGCGAGCTAAATACAAGCGTCAGTACACGTTCACGAAGACCAAAGCGGCTATCGGTTTTATTATCTCCGCCTGCCTGAGTATTCTGCTGAGTACCGTAGTTGAGACTTATCAACATTACGCCTATCGCACTGCGAAGCGTGTGGTCGTCGGCAGCGCGGGTGCTTCGCTTGGAACGCCTGTTACAAGAGTGCCGATTCCCGGTCCTGCGCCGGCTCATGCTGAGACACCAGCGGCGGATGAGGCTGATGCCGTTCCTAAGCAGCCTGCGTCTTTGAATGAGCTTGAACATCGGCTTCATGCTATGAAAAAGCCTGAGGAAGAAGAAGACAAGTAGCTTCTGTATTCCACATACCCTAAAATACAATTTTTTCAGAACAGACACGAGGACGTATGGCCGAGTATTCCTTTAGTTTGTCGCAGGAGCAGCGTCTTATTCAGGACAGCGCTCGTAAATTTGCCGAGAAAGAAATCTGGCCGGCTGCGGCGAAATTTGATCGCAGCGGTGATTTTCCGCGTGAAATTATTTTGAAAGCATACGAGCTGGGATTTGTTAACCAACTTATCCCAGAAGAACTGGGTGGTGCCGGTCTGTCCAATTTGGATACGGCTCTGGTGGTTGAAGAGCTTGCAGCCGGCTGCGCAGGTATTACTACTTCCTGCGTCGCCAACGATTTAGCTCTAATCCCGATTGTTATTGCAGGCACCGATGAGCAAAAAGACGCATTTGTTAAGCAGCGCATTGAGGCGCGAAACTTTGCGTCATTTTGTCTGAGCGAGCCGGGTGCAGGCTCGGATGTCGCCGGCCTTAGCTGTAAACTCGAAAAAGTCGATGGCGGCTACACACTAAACGGCACCAAGCAGTGGATTACTAACGGCGGAGTAGCCGACCAGTACACAGTCTTTTGCACGATGGACAAAGCTCTGCGGCATAAAGGTTTATGCTGTGTAGTGGTTCCCGCGGATGCTGAAGGTGTAAGCCACGGCGAGCACGAAGACAAACTCGGGCAGCGCGCATCAAATACGACCACTGTAACCTTCGATAACGTATTCGTGCCCGAGAGCAGCCGGATCGGAAAGGAAGGGGAAGGTTTTGTAATAGCAATGGAGACTCTCGACATTACGAGACCGCTTACTGGGGTAATTGCCGTTGGAATCGCAAGGCGTGCTCTTGAGTGTGCACTCGGATATGCCTGCGAGCGAAAGCAGTTCGGTCAAGCAATTGCTGAATTTCAGGGAGTTCAGTTCATGCTTGCAGATGCCGCTACTGAGATCGACGCGGCCAGACTGCTGACTTTGCGAGCGGCTTGGATGAGGGATGCGGGCCTAAACAATTCGCTGCAGTCTTCGATGGCCAAGCGTTTTGCTGCTGATATGGCGATGAAAGTTACTACTGACGCTGTTCAGATCTACGGGGGCTATGGCTACACCAAGGATTATCCTGTCGAAAAGTTGATGCGGGATGCGAAGCTGCTGCAAATCTATGAAGGAACTAGTCAAATCCAGCGAGTAGTCATTGCCCGCGAACTGGTTAAAGCGGCTGCTGCAAAAGAAGGCTAGGGCAATTGTTAAAAAGCTCTAGTAAAAACGCCGGTAATTCCTGTGCTTCACAA
>JAUIIP010000055.1 GCA_030431555.1 bacterium | reverse complement strand
CCAGCCCAACTTCGCAGGTTGATTGCGCCACCAGGTTAATTGGCGTTTCGCAAAGCGCCTCGTATCTCGCTTAAGGTCGCTGCGCATCTGCTCCAAAGAACACTGCTGGTCCAAATAAGCCGTAACGTGAGAGTAGCCGATAGAACCAAACGCCTTCGCCTCACGCGGATACCGCTTTAACAGCTGCATCACTTCTTCGATCAGTCCCTGTTCCAACATCACATCGACGCGGTTCTCAATTGCCTCATAAAGCTGTTCGCGCTCCGGAAGTAGTGCGATGACCAAGGCATCGTAGCGCGCCTCGCCTGAGTGCTGCGACTGAAATGCCGCAAGCGACTTTCCGCTTGAGAGATATACATGCAGCGCGCGAACAGTGCGTACTCTATCGTGCGGATGCAGCGCAGCGGCTGCTTGAGGGTCAAGCTCCGAGAGCCATTGGTGCAGACCGGACGACACACTAATCTCATCACCGCTGGCGTTTCCTTCAAGCTCCTGAGTTTTACCGCGTACCATACTACGAGCCTCTTGCGAGACGTCACCCGGGTCAACCAAACCGCACAAAAGCGAAGAAATATAGAGCCCGGTTCCTCCAGCAACAATTGGGCGACGCCCCTCTGAGCAAATTTCTGCGATTGCTCTGTCTGCCATCCGGCAAAAAACACCTGCGTTAAACTCTTGCGTCGGCTCACAGGCCGACACCAGGTAGTGAGGGACACTGCTTAGTTCTGACTGGGTCGGCTTGCTCGCGCCAATATTAAAGTCCTGATATACGGAAACCGAGTCGGCATTGATTATCGAACCTTCTATTTTTGCGGCAGCCGCAATCGCAGCATCGCTCTTGCCGCTTGCCGTCGGTCCGGTAATAACAACTATCGCCTGGCGCATGGATACCTCTAGTACTGCGCGGAGCTAGGCGCGCCCAAACATCCGCTCGAGCTCTGAATGGCTTAGCTCGCAGCTCACCGGCCTGCCGTGAGGGCAAAATGCTCCTGCTTCAACTTGCTCAAGCTGCTCAAGCAAATGGTAAACTTCGTCCCGCTCCAACAGGCGCCCGCTGCGTATTGAACTGTGACAGGCGAGACGCGCCACCGCGAGCTTAATTCGGTCTTCAATCTCAGCGGTCTGATTAGCCCACTCAGGAATCGAGCAGACATCCAGCAGCAGCCGCTCAGGAGAAACATTAGCCAAAAGCGAAGGAGTGCTGCGAATTACCAAGCTGTCATCTCCGAACAGCTCCGCCTCCATTCCAAGTCGTTTAAGCTGCGGACCAACTTCGTCAAAGGCAGCGATAAGCTCAGGCTGAACCTGAATTACCTCGGGCACGAGCAGCTCCTGCGCCCTAACCTCTCCTTCGGCAAGCTGTTTGCTAATCCGAGCATACATTATGCGCTCGTGGGCAGCGTGCATATCGACCAGCACCAGGCTTTCTTTTCGTTCAAGCAGCAAATAACAGGAGAAAATCTGCCCAACATATTTCAACGAAGAGAGCCGTCCGTCAGACTCTTCCCGAGCTGGAGTCAAACTGGCTTGCGCGGCAGTCTGAGCTGCCTCACTGCGCTGTGGTGCCTCACCCTGCGAGAAGTCAAGTGAAGTTGAGCGCGCACGTGGGAAGCTGGGTGCGGCGCTCTCCATCGGCCGACTACCGGTGATTTCTCGACTGCCGAGTGCTGCTTGAACTGCTTTGGCAATGAACGCGAACACCGTACCGGAGTGCCTAAATCTAATTTCCGTTTTCTGTGGATGGACGTTGACGTCGATCGTTTCAGGAAGCACCGTCAAACTCACAATCCCCGTCGGATATTGACCGGGTTTGAGGAACGTTCCGTAGCCCTCGCGGACGGCTCTCAGCAGCAGCTTGTCGCGCACAACTCTTCCGTTGACGATCAAACGAAGCCTGCCGCCGCCGCGGATCGCCGCAGTCGGCTGTGATAGGACCGCTCGAAGCCCCATCGGACCGGCCGTGGTAATTGAGTCCGAATTGATTTCAATCGCCCCCGAACCGCCGAACTTGAGCTGCTTGGCCCGTGAATAAAAATCTCTGTCGGCACTGACGGCAAGTACTTCGCGCCCATCGACAACCAGCCTAAAACGTATCTCAGGATAAGCTGCTGCGTAATCCAGCACTAACGACTTGACCTGCGCTGCCTCTGCTCGCTCAGAGCGAAGAAATTTTTTCCTAGCGGGCACATTATAAAATAGCGACGCAACCTTCACGCTTGAGCCGGCTGCGCAAGCCACATCGTCAATCGCCTCCTTACTGCCTCCGGCGATTACAACTCGAGTGCCGGACGGCTCCGCAGCTCCTCGCGCTCGGGTTTGAAGTGTGAAACGCGATACAGAAGCGATCGAAGGAAGCGCCTCCCCGCGAAATCCCAATGTCGCTACACTGCTTAAGTCCTCTGCTTGCTGAATTTTTGAAGTCCCGAAACGCTCAACAGCTTTAAGCGCGTCGGACCTTCGCATTCCATGTCCGTCGTCGATTACTTCGATGTTCGACCGTCCGCCGTTATCGAGCACCACAGTCACCTCGCGCGCGCCGGCATCAATCGCGTTTTCCACAAGCTCCTTAACAACCGAGGATGGACGCTCTACGACCTCCCCCGCGGCGATTTGGTCAACCACAACATCATCAAGGATTTGTACTTCCGGCAGTTCCATACTGTAAATTACCCCAGTATCGGTTTGACCTTTATTTTCCTTACGCCGTTTCGTTGAAGTCCGCGCCGCACTAGCAGCTCAATCTCCTTGTTCGGCTCCGCATCCTCCAGCGCGTCAATCACGTCTTCTCGGGTACGTACCCGCTTGTTGTTTACTTCTAAGACAAAGTCAGCAGCCGATAAATCTACATAGTGGCTGACAAAGGGTCCTCGACGCAGAGAACGTCTGGCTCCACTCAGGCCGGCCTCGTCCGCCGGGCTTCCCGGATTTACGTGCAGCAGCAGAGGACCGTATTCGCTGTCCACAACAACTACTCCAATCTTTGGGCGAAGCACTCGACCGAACTGCTTCAACTGCGGAATCGCACGACGGATTTGGTTAATCGGCACCGCGAACCCTATACCTGCGCTTTCGCCTGTTCGACTAAGTATCGCGGTGTTCAACCCAATCACACGCCCCGCAGTATCAAGAAGCGGACCACCCGAATTACCCGGATTGATTGCCGCATCAGTTTGGATAATGTCTTCTATCAGGCGGCCATCTTCAGACCGAATCGCCCTTCCGAGGCTCGACACGATTCCGGTTGTTAAGGTCCTATGCAGGCCGAATGGGTTTCCAATCGCCAACACGCGCTGGCCTACTTCAAGCATCGAAGAATCTCCCAACTCAGCAGCGACCAGATTGCTGGGCGGGTCGACAATTTGGAGGAGCGCCAAGTCGCTGCCGGCATCACCGCCAATGACCTTAACGTTGTAAGATTTGCTGTCGGCAAGAATGACCGAAACTCTAGTGGCAGATCTAATGACGTGGTTGTTAGTTATTACGAGCGCATTGGAAGCATCAATTACCACCCCTGAGCCCGCTCCCTCCTGGGGCACTCGCCCAAACACGTCGTAAGCATGATTTTCGGTTACTACGTTAACGACCGAGCGATTTGCCTTGCGATAGGCCTCGATGATTTGCTTCTCTTCAGTCGAGCGCGGGGCCTGAAGCTCAGCATACGCAGATGCCTCGCACATCGGCGCCAAAAGCGTAGCCGTAAGCAACAGGTTCATAAAGTTTCGAACAAAACTTAAGCTTAGCTGGTGCATAATTGACCTAAAATGTGTACTGTGGCCGTCAGACAACGACAAAACAAAATTATGAATATGGACAATAACTCAGCGGCCCAAGGTATAGCAAAACGGCGAGATCGCAAAGAAAGGATCGTTTTTACCAATGGTTGCTTTGACATATTACATGCGGGACACGTTCGTTACCTGAAGCAGGCGCGTGCGTTAGGTGACTGCCTAGTTGTCGGCCTCAACAGCGACTCCTCCGTTAAGCGCTTAAAGGGCAGCGAGCGCCCTATAGTTCCACAGGAGGAGCGTGCCGAGCTGCTGTCGGCGCTTGCCTGTGTCGACTACGTCTTGATCTTCGACGAAGATACTCCAATCGAACTAATTAAGGATGTTAAGCCTGACGTGCTGGTTAAAGGTGGAGACTGGAGCATCGATCAGATAGTTGGAGCGCCGTTTGTCAGCTCTTACGGCGGTGAGGTCAAGTCCCTCCCGTTTCATCAGGGCCATTCTACGACCAACATAATAGAGAAAATTCGCCAATTGATGGAGTAGGTTCCGTCCACACTTGCAGCGGTCTCTGAGCGCTGCTACGACTCCTTGAGTATTTGTCGGGTAGATATGACCAATCGTGTCCTGCGGTGCCCCGGCTGCACCTGAGGGCACGACCTCTCGGTACGCTGGGCTATTCGCCCATGCAGGTTGTGCCAAGTTCCCATTTACCTAAGAAACGGAGAATTCCATGGATCATCTGAATGAAGATGGCGGGTTCTCCGGCATCTTTAATGGTGGGCGCTTGGAAGATGCCGATGCGCTCCTGTTTGACCTCGACGGCGTTCTGGCACGAAGCCCGTTGGTTGAGGTGATCGTCAGAACTGCCGCTCTTTTCGGAGTTCGAGTGGAGCCTATCGAAGTTACACGGCTGAAACTCAATGGCAGACTCACTTGCGGTTGGAGCGCTGCCCACGAGATCATAAGCAGTTCGCATCCGAGTGTCTCCTTTGAGGAGGTGCAGCGACGGTTCGAATTCCTATACCAGGGGTCCGAAGCTCGCCTAGGTTTGCACCACCAAGAGCGCTTGGTGCCTTGCATCCACTCCATGCGCAGGATCGCCCGTCAAAAGCCGGTCGGTGTCGTCACTGGCCGACCGACCTGCGATGCTGTGCGCTTCTTGCATCGCTTCGAGGTTCAACAACTGATGCGTGTGATCGTTTGCCGCGAAGACTACGCTCCAGTGCTAAAGCCCCATCCCAGGCCGCTGCAAGTCGCACTCGCGCGTCTGGGGATTACGGCCTCGCATCGCGTGTGGTATTTCGGTGACACCCCAGAAGACATGCATTGTGCGGTCGGTGCAGGAGTTAGAGGCATCGGTGTAGTCGCACCCGGCGATGATCCGCTGCTGGCAACAAGCGCCCTTCTCGAAGCAGGCGCAGACTACGTGATCCAAAGTCTTGCGGACCTCTAGTCGCGTATCAAGCTGAGACGACTCCGGCGCAGCTTGTGCCGTAGGTTCCTTTGCGTACCGACAGGTCGCCTCAGTAATTTCGAGAGCTGTGCTAAAGGCTTTGCAGACGAGCCGTTTTCGACCATAATGGCGTCAAGACTTTGCCAGCTAAGCAAGCGATTATGGACGAAAAAGACCAGCAGCCTAAGCAGCAGGAAGACTTCGTACAAGAGCCTCTTGCTGAAATTTCAAGCGAAAAGGACTTGGTCGTTCAGGCCGAGCCGCAATCTCCATCGCTAATACGTTTTTTTTTATTGGTCGTAATTGTTTCCGCCGCCGTCAGCGTTCTTGTGGTCCGCTCAACACCCATAGACACCCCAGAGCCCGAAAACAAAGAGGACACCAAGCCGTACCTAACGTGGTTCACCGAAGAACGAGCGGTTCAGCCGTTCAACGAGCAGTGGAATAAGTCTCGTGTAATTGACTTTAAACAGCTCGTTCAGTTCGGCAGGGAAATCGAAAAACAAATTGACGAAGAATCCAACCCCCGCTACGAAGCGCTGCAAACCAAACACGAACGTCGCCTAGCTCTGATGAAAACATTCTTCGGTGACAATGATGTCATTGGAGTCGAAATTCCATACGAACAACTAAAAAACGCCAACCAGCTCCTAGATTCGAATCAATTGATAGTAGACATTTACAAACAGCCACGGGACCTTGCAGATGGCGGCTTGGCCGATTTTGAGTTTTCCCTGGCACTGGCCGTTGATCCGGCGGTCGTCAGAGAGCACATTTTCGTGAAAGTACAGAAAGGAGTAGATATCGAGGCGCTGACGGCCCAAAACGTCAAGCTTCTATTTTCCGCAGTTGATGCCGAGTCAAACGAATCCAGCAAAATGGTTCGGCCGATGAAGGTTGCCTCTCGGCGAAGCAATCCGGCGATAACAACCCGCAACGAGTGGGTTCGGTACAGAAACGACACTGCACGTCTGTTTGTTGAGCTTGAAGGGGCAATGCTCGGCGACGGCTCAAACGGGCACGCAGCGATAAAGGGTTTCGTCTTCCGCTAAGAATAGGGCGCGGCAAGCCCTTCCGAGTAATTGCCTACGCTGCTTTAATAGCGGCCGCCGCGGTGGTCGCTCGCCCGCTCTACTCGAATCACACCATCAAGTTTTTCGAGCGCTCTGATAATCGCACTCAACTGATCGGTGCTGGCAACGCTTATCTCAAAAGTGTTCATCGCCTTCCCGTCCGGAGTGGCCGATGCATGCACCGTCACCATATTTGCTCCGGTGCCGGAGATCGACTGACTCATGTCAGCGAGCATTCCTACTCGATCCGCCGAAAGCACCCGAAGTCTTATCATTCGCTGAGTTTTCGCCGCATTGTCCCATTCGACTGAGATCAGGCGTTGGGGATCGAAGCTGAGAGTTTGCGGACAGCCGCGCTTATGGATTGCGATACCTCTACCTCGGGTAATGTACCCGACGAGCTCGTCACCTGGAAGAGGCTCGCAGCACTTGGCGAAACGAAACACCACATCATCCAGCCCATTAACTTTTATGCCGCTGCGATCGCGGAATACCCTGGCGGCACTGCTGAAAATGCGCTCCATCGTGGTCTGTTCGCGGGCAAGCTTTTCATCAAGCTCACTCAACTGCGGGCAGACCTTTCTTATCAGCTGCTTCGAAGTTACCTTTCCATAGCCGACTTCGGCAAACAGCGCTTCCAAATCCCTGAGACCGAGAGTTTCCCCTACCTCCTGAAGTTTGCCGGACTTAATGAGTTTGTTGAGATTTTCGCCAACTTTCTTAAAATCCTTTGTAAGCACTTCCCTGCCAACCGCAATCGACTTCTCTCGCTCCTCAGCTCTCAAGTATGCGCGAATACGCTGCTGAGCTTTACTGGTAACAACAAACTCCAGCCAATCCTTCGAAGGGCTTTGCTGTTTGTTGGTTTGAATTTCGACCGTATCGCCGTTGGAAAGCTTGTAGGATAAAGGGACTTGCTGACCGTTCACTCTGGCACCGGCGCAGCTTCGACCAACCTCGGAATGTATGTGAAAAGCGAAGTCTATGGGAGTTGCACCGGTTTTCAGTGCGATAACATCGCCTCGCGGCGAGAAAACAAAAACCTCTTCCGGAAACAAGTCACCTTTCACCATCGCCAAGAATTCGTGCGGATCGGTCAGATTTTTTTCTGACTCAACCAAATCCTTCAGCCATGCCAGCTGCAGCTGAGCGTTCGATGCTTCGGCGCCTTCCCCCTGCTCTTTGTAGACCCAGTGCGATGCGATACCGCGCTCCGCAACATCATGCATTTCTGCCGTCCGAATTTGGATCTCAACCCGCATTCCTTGCGGGCCAATCACTGTAGTATGCAGCGACTGGTAGCTGTTCGGCTTAGGCATTGCAATGTAGTCTTTAAATCGCCCCGGAATAGGTTTCCAAGCTGCATGAACAACCCCAAGCGCGGAGTAACAGTCCATCGTGGTTGGCACCAGCACTCTAAATGCAATCAGATCGAAGATTTCATCAAAATCGAGTCCCTGGGTCTCCATTTTGCGGTAGATCGAATAAAAGTGCTTGGAGCGGCCGGAGACCTCGCCGTTGATACCATTGTCATCGAGTTCGCGTTGAATAAGCTTGACGACGTCGGCGATGTACTTGTCGCGCTCCTTTTTCTTCTGCGCGACCCGCTCCTTAATCATCCCATAAACGTCCGGCTTGAGGTGCCTAAACGAAAGGTCTTCCAGCTCAGACTTCATCCAGTTAATTCCGAGCCTGTGCGCAAGCGGCGCATAGATGTCGAGCGTCTCCTGCGCGATCCGAATGCGGCGAGACTCCGACAGAAACTCAAGGGTACGCATGTTGTGGGTTCGATCGCAGAGCTTGATCATCAGGACGCGCAGGTCGCTGGCCATTGCAAGCAGCATTTTGCGAAAGTTCTCCGCCTGCTGCTCAGCTCTCGACTGAAAATTTACTTTGCTTAATTTGGTAACGCCGTCTACCAGCTTCGCTACCGGGTCGCCAAACTCTTCGCGTATGTCTTTTAAGGTCGCGTCCGTATCTTCGACGGTATCGTGCAGCAGCGCAGTCAGAACCGAATCGAGGTCTAAACGAAGTTTCGTCGCAAGATGAGCAACTTCCGTAACATGAGTAACGTATGGTTCTCCGGACGCGCGCGTCTGCCCCTGGTGATGGTGCCGCACGAACGCGTACGCTTTACGAAGCGGCTCAGTGTCCACCGAAGGTATGTAATCCTGAACGCTTGCAATGATTTCTTGCAGTCTCACCAAACGCCTCTCAGCAACGGCCTATTAGTATCCGCCTCGCAAGAAACGCAGTGGAGCAACCCGTGATGCCCGATAGTTTGCAGAAAACTGAGCGCAGTCTAAGCTGAGCCTCCCGCTTCGGAATCAATCGATACTTCAGCCGAATCACTTTCGCTCTTGCCAATGTTGCCGGTCATAGCGGCCAACTTGGCAGCCGCAAGGTCTGCTTCGATCTTCTCACGCTCGATAAAGGTCACCTTACCTGAGGCGATCTCGCGCAGAGCTGACACAATCGACTTGTTACCTTTTGTATCGGTCACTGGTGTCTTGCCCTGCAGCAGCTGCTTAGCTCGACGGGACGCCAGCATCACTAACGAGAATCTGTTCGATTCATTCTCCAGGCAGTCTTCTACGGTAATTCTGGCCATTGACCACTTACTCCCTCAACGCTTTACAAATTTCTTTACTAATATTCCCCTGGTTTTGACGCGACCGCGGGGCGAAAGAATGAATTAAAGCGAAACTCTAAAAGAGTCCAGGACTTTAAGTCTCAGCTTAGCCGGCAATCAACGAAGAGATCGGGAGATCTTTAGTAAAATAATAACTACCTTAAAATTCTAATATTATTTCTATTTCTTATCAAGCAGTAGGCAAATAATAGTGCTTGGACCAGGTCCGTGCATATCCTTTCCGCACCCCAGAACTCATTAGCAGAAACCATCAAAGAACGTAGCTGATATATGTCATTTGGTTTCGGCGCCGCACAAATCATATACTAAGACATCATTTAGCTAAGGAGATCCTTGTAATGGACACAGAGAGACCAAATCCCCGCCCCCGCCTTGTTCGAGGCAAATTGCAGGGAAAAATGTTTTTAATCCCTAGCCTCGTCACTGTCCTCAGCAACTTCTGCGGTTTTCTGGCGATCATCAGTGCTGTTACTGGTCACTTCGAATACGCGGTTAAGGCAATAGCGGTTGCTTTCATCCTCGCCGGACTCGATGGTCGAGTCGCGCGGCGCCTCAATGCAACCAGCGAGTTCGGCCGTGAGTTCGACTCACTGAGCGACGTTGTCGCATTTGGAGTAGCGCCCGCAGTTCTAGTTTACATGTGGGCTTTTCAAAACATTGCCGACGAGTTTGGACTCGTAATTTCCTTCTCCTTAGTTGCATGCGGTGCAACTAGGCTGGCCAGATTCAATATAGACACTGCCCATAGGCAGCATTTCGTAGGGCTGCCGATTCCGGCAGCCGCAGGTGCCGTGTGTTCGATAATCTACATGCTTCCCGAACCGCTAAGTACTGCGGGAGCAGTTTATATGATGCTCGGCTACACTGCTTTGATTGCCGGACTAATGGTTTCGACGCTGCCGTTTTTCAGCGTAAAGCATCTTCGGTTGACTGACGGTAACCCGCGAATGAATATCGCGATCCTCGCGGCAGCAGTCGCACTGGTTTGGTATCAACACAAAATTGTGTTGCTGCTTGTGCTTAACCTTTATGCAATGAGTGGTTTTTTCTTTTATTTTGGTTCAAGGCTAGCGCCAAATCTCTTCGCCCGCTTCAACAGCATGTTCGCACCGGCGAGTGAGGAACAGGAAGCCGCAGAGGCGTAGGCGCAAGGAAATCGGCTATTTTATTCGCACAGCGTCCTGCGCGAATATGTAGCCGCGCTTGCCTGCAGTCGAACGCAGCTCAAGCCATTGTCCCATCTTCGACACAACTTGAATCCTGGCGTTCGCATCAAGTCTTTCAACGGACTGAGCCAGCACCGAAGGTGCTTCTAAGACCGCAGTTGCGGTTACTGTGCGATATAGCTCAGGCTCTGAGAACTGCGTCACCTCGACACCCTGAACGGCACCCCCGTCGAGCCCGCGGGCCGATGTCGGAGGCGGTCCATACATTCGTCCGTCCCGCCCGCGCTGAACTCTTGAGGGAGCACGAGTCTGACCCAAGTCTTCGACTTTCGCCACCTGCAAGTCGTCCGGGTTGATAAGTGGAACTTTTCTTTGATCGACCTTTGGCGGAGACGGACGTCGCTCAGGCTCCAGCGGCGCAACGTCAACCTCGGTCGACATTTGCATTGCAGTCTTATCGACCTCGGGATCGTTGGCGACATCTTCAATTGTAACCGGAGCGCTGCCTGAATCATCGCTGCCGGAGCGGGAGCCAGTCCCTATCGCAAGCTGGTTCAATCTGGACTGCACTGAGTCGAGCTCCGAAGAATCCACCGCTTCTGCTCCCAAACGCGGCGGTACTGGCAGGACCGGCACGGAGGAGTGAGAAACCGGAGAGGCCATAGCTAGCTCAACATCCGCCAAATCAGCGCCGAAATTAAATAGGCTGTCGAACTGCAGGGCGAGTGCAAGTAAGAGACAAGCGGCACCTGAGATAAAAATAGCCGGCATGACTCTTTTGCTCTGAGATTCGCGCTCCGGAACTGAATGGTTCGGTGAACTATCGACCTGAGCCTCGGAACTCTGTCCAACTCGGTTATCCAGATCCTCGGCCAATGACTGTTCTAAAATCGATTTACTGTTAAAAACGGCCTTATTTTTCTTGCGACCAAACTTCGGCTCCTCTGTGCCAACTGAAGCGGACTGAGAATCGTCAATCTCCTCCTCTTCGTCCTCTATCCCATCCAACGTCGACTCCAAACCCTGAATATACTCAGCGGATTCGAGTTTTGCGTGAGCTCGATCAAGTTCCTGCTGAACAATCGAGCGACAGGCCTGGGCGACAATATTGCGATCTTTCGCGGAGTATGACTGTGCAAGCCTGCTAAGTGTATAAGCTCTTTCGGCCATCACGACTGCTAAGCGAAGCTGACCACGTTTGGCGAGCAGCTCAGAAACTCTCAAGAAGGCTTCACAGCCGCCGGCCTGCAAGTTAGCTTTGCTCTCCAGCTGTTCGAAAATCTCTTCGAGTGGGGTGGTCAATGCCATAGCCGGAAGCGACTTCAACTCCAATTGGCACAGCACCCACCACAGCCGGGCGGTGAAATGTTCACCATCAGCATGGAGTTCCTGCTCAATGCGCTGGAGTGCGCCTTGGTACTCACCAGCATCAACCAACGCAGACCACTCGGCCGCGTCATCTGAGCTTCGCAGAGTCTCAAGCGAGAGCTTTCGTATATGCGCTACGGGTTCAGTCATAAAAACGACGCAATATTCTTTGGCGGATTGCCCCGACTGTTCCAGTTACTTCTAGACAATATTTGTTATGCAGGGCGCACGCATAAATGATAACTGTATGGAATTATTGAATCGTGCAAAATAGCTTCGGGCTGAAGCTAAACAAACATTCTCCCGGCATAAGCGCAATGCGTAAACATTTCGGCAGGTTAGCTAGGAGTTTAAACCTCCTTACTCGCTCTGGCGCGGCGCTTGGCTGTGCGCTGGCGCTAAGCTCCTGTTTTAAGATGGGGCTGGTGGAGAATTACGCCCCGCTTATCAGCGCTCATCCGTCAGGAGTCAGAGCCCACACTTCAAAGCGTGAGCCCAGCGGACATCGTTCGCTGGTGCTCGTTCTCAAGCCTTCGCTCGGTGAAGCAGAGGAAATAATCGGTCACCAATATGTCCTGGGCTTTATTCCGGCAACTAGACTCTATGTGCAGCAAGGCGTCAAAGACTATGTTTATGAAACGGTGCTGGAACAGCTGCAGCTCGAGGGGCATGATGTCTTGACCGCGGACGAATCAACCGCGGCCCGTGCCGCTTCGATCTTCGAGCCAAATCACATAATAAAAGCAGAGATCGGATCGATAAGTACCACCGCCTACGACGGCCTGCTGATGCGTATCGCTTCCGCAAGCGCGAGCATCGATTATACCTCGTTTAGTGTGAATAAGCGCGGCGAACTTGAAGCATCAGGAGATGTAACTTTTGAGCGGACCCGCAGGCTGACGAAACGTTCTGCACGTGCGCCAATCTTGAGCGCCCTTCTGGAAGATACGATTGCCGACACACTGAGCGATTTCGCCAAAAGCCCGGAGATCAGCATACAGTCTCGCCGTGAACATTATAAGCAAGCGGATTCGGCTCCGCTTCCGGTCGTTCGTCCACCAAGCTTCGGCTCGGAAGTCAATACCGACACGCTCCTTAGTCGAATGGGCAGCTCCTACGGATTCGCGAGTGTTCCTCCTTTCTCTGCGGAGGCAGCCTTAAGAATAATTCAGCGTGGGATCGAAAAAAGCGCTGCATCCGAGCTTGAAACGGGCGCAGCGACGGTCTTGCAGCCTACAATCGCGTTTGCAAATAATTCTGTTCACTGGTGGAATATCGATGCACATATTGTTGGAGTTAAATTTCTAGAGCAAGCAAGGCCGCGCCTGCAGATCGACGCGATGATTTCTGTCAGCGAACAATCAACAGCCACTTCTTCTGAACAGCTGCTTTGGCACGCAAGCTGCTCAGTGTCCGCTCCGCGTCGAGACGAAGTTGACGGCTACTGGGTTCATACCCTCGAGGATGCCTCGAGGATGCTGTTTACCTCTGCTATGCATTATTTCCAGGGAGCGTCGACTCACTGTCGGCCGCCGGGAGACAATCTCTGATGTTCAGCAAGTTCCTCGACCGTCTTGCACAGCGTTTTACACTAAACGCCCATTCTCAGGAAGCAGTCTCGCAGCTAAAACTGCAGGCAGAAACAAAGCATATCGTTTTCGTTTTACGCCGCCCGTCGTATATCAAAACTGCCGTGCTAAGGCGCGTTTGTAGGATGAACGACCTGCCAGATCCGAAGTTTACGATTGAAGACGAACTCCCGGTTCACAAGGGAAAGCAGCGTGCGTCGCGTATGTACCTTCGTTCTAGACGTGGGCAGGAAGTCACCCTTCAACAAACAAGGCGCCAGCGCCGCAAATTAAAGGCATTGTTTGCTACGGCACGCCGCACCGAGGTACTTTCAAATTCAATCTTTGTTCCTGTCTCGCTTCTTGCGGGCAGAGGTCCAAAGCCGGTACCTGCCCCTACCAGCTGGAATATTGATTTTCCGTACCTGCCGCTCGGCGATCTATGGCTGCTGATTGTCTACCGCGTCCACCGAGAGGCGCTTGAAATTAACATCGGCCCGATTTTGGAACTCCCGCCAAAAAGCTCGGTTCACAAGGTCTTTGCACTGTTCTCGCGAGAACTTTATTGGAAAGAGAAACTGGCTCGCGGAGCCCGGCCGCACTCGTCCGAAACTATTGAGTCAATAGTGCTTTCGGGAAAAGAGTTTGAGGCTACCCTCGACCGGCTGGCAATTGCGACGTCCTCCTCTCCCAAAGTCGTGCAGGAACGGGCGCAGCAAATACTGCGCGAGATGGCTGCTACAATTAACCACCGCACGGTAGCAGCTCTTCGGGGCGTGCTGAATTTTGTATTCAGACGCGTGTTTAACGGAGTTGAGGTGCATGGGCTCGATCAACTTCGCAGTTACTCTCTCAAGCATCCGATAATTCTTTTACCGTCGCACAAGAGCCATTTCGATTATTTGCTGATGTCGTGGATTTTGTACCATGCCAATATGCCTATCCCTCACGTCGCTGCCGGCAACAACCTCAACTTCTTTCCGGTAGGACGAATTATCCGCTGCGCCGGAGCGTTTTTTATCCGAAGGAAAATCGAAAACGATTACCTGTACAAGACCGTTCTCGAACGGTATCTGACCTACCTGATCAAGCACGGACACCTTATTCAGTTTTTCATTGAGGGAGGCAGAAGCCGCTCCGGGTTCATTTTACCGCCGCGCCTCGGTCTTCTCAAAACTCTAATTCGCTCGTTCAAGAGAGGCGATCGCAAAGACATCATGCTGGTGCCCATAGCGATTTCTTACGAACAGGTGGTCGAAGCAACTTCCCTATCTTCCGAGCAACTCGGCAAAAAGAAGCGTCAGGAGAGCGTGTTTGAGCTGCTAAAGGCACGGCTGATTTTCAAGCGGCGATACGGCGAAGTGGTGGTCGATATAGGCGCGCCGATATCACTCAAAGAATTTGCGGCCCAGCCGAGAACCAAATCCTCACGCGCACGTGACTCGATGGGTCTGCTTGCGGAAGATCTTGGATTCACGATTGTGCGTTCGATCGCAGAACACAGCGCCATCACGGCAACTGCTACAATTGCCGCGGCAATCATGTCTTGCAAAGAACACCGCGCATCCTCTTCCCAGTTAGCTAAGCGAACTCTTTCGATCTTGGCATTGATTGCCGCAGGCAAATGCCAGGAGAAAGTCTCAACACAGAATCTACGGACACTACTCTCTCCCTCCGGTGACAATTGGACCTTCTGTGGAATCGCGATCAGCACTGCCTTGGTCAACGCGCTGAAAAATCCAGACACCAGACGCGGAATCGACACGCTAGTCAGCCCTCTCGAACAAGCAGGACTTCTTGCTGTCGAACACGATAACGAAGAAACGCTGTTTGCGGTGAACAATGACAAAGCGATGCAGCTCAGCATGTACCGAAATAATTTGATGCACTTTTTAGCTGCACCGACGTTCTTGCTGCTGTCTCGAGAACAAACCAACTGCTGCGCAGACAAGGCTCTCAACAGCCTTCACCAGCTTTTCAAGCCGATGCTTTTACTACCGCACTGGCACTCATGGGAGCTTGAGCTCGAACCACTAGCGTCACATTTAATCAAAATAGGATGGATCGGCAAAGCCACAACAGAAGGACGGAAAGCTTGCATGCCCGGAGCTTCCCTATTCCTGCACTACTTTGAAGCAATCGAGGCGGCAATAAGTCTCGCGCAGTCGCTTGAATCCTCTTGGGTTGCCGATGCGGAATTTCGTGAAAACCTTAAGAATAATCTACTTGCAACGAAAGAGGCCTCAGGAGAGAGTCCTTCCGAGTCAGACATTGATTTCGCTGTCCGGTATTTACTCTCACAGAAAATACTTCAGGTAGAATCCGTTTCTACCGGGAAGCGTTCTCGACGCTGCCTTAAACTCGGCGCGCACGCCGCATGGAATCCGCAAGAACTCAAAATCGATTTTTCGCACGAGAT
>JAUIIP010000337.1 GCA_030431555.1 bacterium | reverse complement strand
CAACACTGACCGCAATCGCCGCGAATAGGAAGAGAAAATCAGCAGTTCGCGCGCGGCTCCAGACACGCCGATACGAATTGCAAAGTACCAACGCGATAAAAGACAGAAAGCTCCACTGCGCAACATGGTCAATCCAGTAAGTCTTGAAGTCGAAAGTCTTTGACTCTTCGTGGACTAGAAAAACGGCAATGTAGAACGCGAGCGATAATAGCAGGAAGTCGATAACGGGGTAGAGCATCGCCGCCAGAACAGGCTTGGTCGGGCGCTTAAGGCCTTGAACTAAAACCCTTCCGCTGTCCCAAAGCTCGACATGGGCGAGGTGGCGAATCACTACGTAAGTGGCAAGCACAAATGCAAGCAGGAAGATTCCAACAGCCTGCGAGCTAAAAGTCATGATTGCCAAGCCGCAGGCTACGATTACGGCGCTGAATGACCAAAGACGCATCGCTACGGCGTCCTGCTTGAGACCGAGGCGCAGGAGGCGATGGTGCAAGTGATCCATGTCAGCACCCATCACGCTTGAACCGTTCGCAAGCTCGGAATTACCGTTAGCGATTTTGCGTACCGAGCGGCGCCAAATCGCAAGCAAAGTGTCGAGCAGCGGCACTCCCGCCGCCAGAGCGCTGATGCCGATTACAGCCATAGTAGTACCCTTGGTGCTCGTCGAGACTGCAATAGCAGCGATTGCCAACCCAAGAAACATACTGCCGCTGTCACCGAGGAAGATTCGAGCCGGGTGAAAATTGAAGCGCAGAAATGCAGCACAAGCTCCGATTAGGGATACGAGTACAAGTGCGTCTCCCGGCTGGCGCAGCAGCAGCATTGCTCCGGCAATGCCGGTCGCACCAACGCAAGCCAGTCCGGCGGCCAGACCGTCAAGTCCATCAATAAGATTGAAAGCGTTGATTAAGGCTAGATACCAAAAGGTTGTTACGAGATAGTCCAGCGCGGTCGGCAGCGGGATACCGAGTACGCGGCCGAATCTGAAATCGGCATAAAACAGCAAAGTCGCCACCAAGACTTGTCCGAGCAGCTTTGTCATCGGGCGAAGCTGATGGATGTCATCGACAACGCCTACTATCAGCAGCAAGCTTGAAGTCGTGAGAAAGGAGATCCACCAAAGCGCGTCGAGCTGTCCGGCAAAAGGCGCCCAGTGGGGTAGGAAAATCAACGCACAGCCGAATTGGAATCCCGTAAACAGAGCTAGACCGCCGAGCCTCGGAACGGCCGATTTATTAAGGCGCCGCTCGCCTGGGCGGTCTACGGCGCCCACTGCGGCCGCTAGACGCTGGACGAGCGGAACTAGCAGGAATGTGACACAAAAAGATCCGAGAAAGACTACTGGATATTTAAGGACCGTCTCGAGAGGCATTAGCCGCTAACTTAAGTGAAGAATCGAACTGAAACTCCCGTAGGGAGGTGGAAATCATTTTTGTATAAATAAGATCGTTTATCAATCAATCAAACGGAAAAATGCGGACTTTTAACTCAAGGTTTAATCTACTCAACAATTATCAATAAAAGCATGACGGGCTTGCCTGTCCAGCGAAGGAGTGCAATATTTGCTACTTATAGTTGCGGATATTTCCGATGATTCGCACCTAAAATATTGCGCAATATAAGCACATATTATTACCGATAATTTTCGCTGCGGAGAGGGAGTGACAGTGCACAGCGGATCAAGTTTGGCATCCAGAGTGCCCCGCGTTGGGGTAAACACTAAACCGCAGCGAGTTTGCAGCAACTGTGTGATGGACACTACCGACGCAGAGATTTCCTTCGACGCGAACGGAATGTGCGATCACTGCACAGGCTTCTACAAGAATATCCTTCCAAACTGGCACACCGATGAACGAGGACGTGCCGAGTTTTCACGCATAGTCGAAACAATAAAGCAAGAAGGTAAAGGCAAAGAGTTCGACTGCATAATGGGAGTCAGCGGCGGCGTTGATAGCTCATACCTGGCCCACGTCGCGGTTAAGGATTTCGGTCTGCGTCCGCTGGTGTTTCATGTCGATGCGGGTTGGAATTCACAAGTGGCCGTCAACAACATCGAGCGGCTGATCGACGGTCTGGGTCTCGACCTCTACACTGAAGTAGTCAACTGGCCTGAGATGCGCGACCTGCAGCTGGCCTTTTTTAAAGCCGGTGTGGCTCACCTCGACACGCCGCAAGACCATGCGTTTTTTGGGACGATGTACAACTTCGCCTCAAAGTATCGCATCAAACATATTCTGACAGGTGCGAATTACTCGACCGAATGCGTTAAGAATCCGATCGACTGGCATTATCACGCGAGCGATCTTGTTCAGCTAAAAGACATTCACAACAAATTCGGCACTGTTCCGCTGCGCAGTTTTCCGCTGTCGAACGTTTTGACGTACAAAGTTTATTACCGCTTCTTTAAAGGTGTGCGAGTAATAAAACCGCTTAACTACGTACCGTACATCAAAGACGAAGCGATGCAGCTTTTGCAGGATGAATACGGCTGGCAGCCCTATCCGCAGAAGCACTTCGAGTCTAGGTTCACAAAGTTCTACGAAGGCTTTTGGCTGCCGACAAAATTCGGCTACGACAAGCGAAAGGTTCAGTATTCCAGTCTTATCTTAACGGGGCAGATGACGCGCGAAGAAGCCCTAGAGAAGCTGGCGCAGCCGCCGTATGATGAGGCTACAATCGACGATGACTTCGAGTATATCGCGACGAAGCTTGGAATCAGTGTCGAGGAGCTGGAAAGCTACCTGTATGCTCCGAACAAGACATACCGTGATTATAAATCCCAGATTAATACTTTTAACCTTGGCGTGAAAGTTTTGTCAGCGCTCGGCGTCGAGAAGCGAAGCATACGATGATCACCGTTGT
>JAUIIP010000336.1 GCA_030431555.1 bacterium | reverse complement strand
AGCTCAGACATTATCGTGGGCTTTCCAACCGAGACCCGAGAGGACTTTGAACAAACTCTGGACGTGATGCGCGAAGTTCAGTTTTCTTCGTCGTTTTCGTTCAAATACTCCGTTAGACCCAACACAACTGCCAAGGAAGCTTTCGGCGAAGATGAGCTGGTTGAGGAGAAGGAGGCCGGCGAGCGGCTTAGCGAACTTCAAGCAGTGCAAGCCAACCTGAGCGAGCGAATCAATCGGTCGAAGATTGGGAAAAAGCTTGAAGTGCTTGTGGAGGGTAGTAATAAGAAGTTATCATCACTAATGAGGGGTAGAATTCCTGAAAATACCCTGACTGAGCTCGAAGGTGGTTCCCCGGAGCCCGGTGATTTAGTATGGGCTCGTATTGAGCACGCATCCCCGCATGGGCTGCGAGGCAGAATAGAGGACTAGGCTTAATGGACCAAGAGAAAGACAAGGAAATGGTCGTAGCGGGCCTTGTACTCGATCCGGCGTCTAATGCGCCAATTGTGATTTTGAAGGAACCCGAAGGTGACATCTGTCTTCCGATTTGGATTGGCTTGGCTGAGGCACAAGCTATCGCCTCCGCGCTCAAGAACGTTGAAGTAATTAGGCCGATGACTCACGACCTACTCGTCAATATCAGTGATGAGCTTGGAGCCAAGGTCCAAAGGGTTGTGATTTCAGAGCTTAAAGACAATACATTCTATGCAAATGTGGAAGTAAGCGTCGGCGATGCTTTAAAGGTTATTGATGCCCGACCGAGCGACGCAATCGCGATCGCCGTCAGAGTAAAAGCTCCGATTATGGTCAGAGAGGAGGTTCTCGAACAAGCTCAAGTGACCCTAGTCGCCGTCTCGGCGGACGAAGCCGAAGCCGACATGGAAGGTGTCGACGTTGAGCCATCCGGCGGGCAGACTGAAGACAAGAACTTTGCGACGATAGAAAAAGACCGTTGGGCAGATATTCTCGCGGAGATGGACCCAGACGACTTCAAATATAAGATGTAGGGAAATGAGCAGCACACAAAGCAGCAGCGGGGCGGGTTCCTCGTCACCTATGCCGAGTTCAGATCGGCGTTCTAACGAAGATATAGACTCGCTTGTCGATCACCTTCGTTCCATCGAAGGTGTTGATAGTGACATCGCCGTCAAGATTGCCGAAAACTGGCAGCGTCTTCTCGGTGTGATGGCGATGATTCTGCTTGGTGTTTGGCTGTTCGGAAGCTATCAGTCACGACAAGCCGCTAAATCTGAAAATGCTTCGAATTTATTCGTTGAAGCACAAGGGGCTTATCGCGGGATGCCTGTAAGCGCCGCTGCTGAGGAGGCTGAGTCCAAAGCAGTGACTGATGCAATTGCCAAGATCGACGCCAGTCTTCGGCTTGTAGCGGAAAGTTACCCCGAATCTGTGTACCGTGAATTAGCTCCCCTATATGATGCCTTAGCTAAAGCAAAGGCAGGCGAGATGCAACAGGCGCTTTCGCAGCTTGCACCTATGGCAGAGCAGACGAAAAGTATTGGCAAGTACTCTGCTCAGGCCGGCCTCAGCAGGGAGCGTTTCGTTAACGAGCTTGCAGCGCTTGTTTATGCAAAACTCTTAATTGAATCCGGAGAGCGAGCCGCCGAAGCACGCGAACTGCTGAGCTACCTAACTAAGAATTCGGCGGTAGTCGCCGCGGAATCAGCAGTTACTTTGCTGCGCATTTCTAAGACCGACGCGGAGATAGGCGAAGCACTGACAGCGGCTCGAGAGTTAATGGACATTCGGCCGGAGTTAGGCGCAATTGTCGCGCGTGAGCTTCAGTCTCAGGGACTTGAGGCGCCGTTGCGCTCAGAAGCCGAAGTCGTCAGACCGGTCGGCTAAGATATGTCATTTAAAATCAACCGCGTTTACACCAGAAGCGGAGATGACGGCAGAACTGCCTTGGTTGGCGGTGCGAAGGTCTTGAAGTCCTCTGCTCAGGTGTGCGCTTACGGTGAAATCGACGAGCTGAATAGTTTGTTGGGTTTGGTGCGCTGTGAGCTGACTCAGGCAACGCAAGCGCTTGACCCGGTCCTAGAGGGTTTTCAGCAGGAGTTGTTCGATGTGGGCGCGGAAATCGCTAGTCCGCCGGACGCAGTACCTAAAGGCATGTGGCGCGTCGACGAGCCCGCGATCAAGCGACTTGAGGCCTGCTGTGACGAGTTTGGCCAAGGTCTTCCGGAGCTCGATAGTTTCATTTTGCCCGGCGGCAGTCGTCTGGCGTCGCTGCTGCATTTAGCTCGAACGGTTTGCCGACGAGCTGAACGATCGATTGTTGAAATGAAGTGTGCTCAAGAGGAGCAGCAGGGTGCCACCGCTAGTGCGGAAGTTGGCAAATACATGAATCGGATGAGCGATGCCCTGTTTGTGATGGCGCGTTGGGCACTGCAGGCAGAAGGGCGAGAGTCGCCGCTCTGGGTTCAAGCCAGCAAGCGCAAGCAGAGCTGAATTTTAACTTTTCTTAACAAGCAGAGAATCGATCGTTTGAATCAGTTCCTCTGTTTTAATCGGCTTCGCAAGGTAGGCGGACGCCCCGGCGGCCTCTGCTTCGTACTTATAATCAGCCGAGCTCAGATTTGATACGACTACGCAAGGAATCGAGCGACGGGGATATAGTTCTTCCACTCGTTTCATTACTTGGAAGCCACCCATGCCGTCCATTACGATATCTGTTAGAACGAGACGCGGAGCCCAACTCCAAGGTTTGCTTTGCATAAAGCGGAATGCGTGCGAACCACTCTCAAAGCTCTCTACCTGGTAGCCGCAGCTCTTTAGTTGGGAGCTGATGCTTTCGCGGAAATCGGAGTCGTCATCGATAACGACGACGGTGCCTAGCGGCCGCTCG
>JAUIIP010000054.1 GCA_030431555.1 bacterium | reverse complement strand
CATAGGCTGTAAGGCCGGTAAAAGCGATTACGGCGACGACAGAGATGATGAACGAAACCATACTGCTCTGTAGGAAGAAGTTGACGATCATCGCAATAATGACGCCGAAAACTCCCATCATCATAAAGGAGCCCATCCCTGATAAGTCGCGCTTGGTCGTATGGCCGTATAGCGCCATGCCGCCAAACATTGCCCCGGCAATCATGAATGCCGAGCCGATTGACTGGCTTGTGTACGCAAGTGCAAGCGGAGCTAGGGTAACTCCATTTAAAGCCGAGTAGCCCAAGAAAATCGCGGTCGCCTTAGCCGGCGACATATGCATAACCCTAGCGCTAAGCCAGACCACCAGAGCAATCTCTGCGATAAACAGAATCCAAATCATGTTGCTTTGCAGCAACGGGATAACTATGCCCGGTGAGTTGACGACAAAGGCGGATACGAACCCTGTCAGCAGTAGGCCTGCGAACATCCAGGTAAACACTGAACGCAGCAATGCAGATTGGGCATCTGCTACGGCGTAAGCTGGTTGTATCGTTTGCTGATTATACATTTTTCCTCCAAGAATTAGTACGCCTCTTAGACGTGCAGTTAGAGTACTCGATTCATTATACCACGGCAAGCTGCTGCCGACGGCTAACTATTTAAAATCACATTGTTATCCCGCACCCCTTACAATCGGGTGCCGTCAGTTGCCTATATAAGCATCGATTGGCTTGATGTCCAGCAGGTCTGGGAGGTTTAGGTGTTTTGATACTTCAGCCTGTACGGCTCGCCGAATGCTTCGCGCTCAAGCATCTCTTTCGTCTGAGTAAGGCTGCCTTCGAGTGTCCACTCCGGTCGAAAATCGAGTATCTTCTCGATTTTGGAACAGCTCAAACGATAGTCCACAAGATCCGGCGCATCCTCGATAAAATCAACATCTGCCTCAGGGACGAGTTTGTGAACCAGCTTCGCGACTTCCCGAACCTGAACATTCTGTTCGTTCGAGCCGACATTGAAAACCTCACCGCTGACTAGGTTGACATGTGCCAGCATGCAGGCGATGAACGCTCGCGCGACGTCGTTTACGTGAATCATCGGCCGCCACTGCTCGCCACCGATTACGGTTATCACGTTGCGGCAGACCGCGTCGCGAATCATTCCATTTGCTACTAGATCAAAGCGCATCCGTGGAGAATAGCCGTGGCAGGTCGCAATTCTTAGCGCAGTTGGGTGGAAGCCTCTGGCCTTAGCGCTTATCACTCGCTCCTCCATCCGCAGTTTAAGCCGAGAATAGAGTGTAACGGGCTCCGGCGTGGCTGTCTCATACATCAGGCCTGACTGAATGCCGTAGACGCTGTCAGTTGAAGCAAATATGAAGCGCGATGCACCATGTTCGATTGCTGCGTCGAGCACGACTGTTGATGAGAGGAAATTGATATCTCGCATAATAGGATGTCTGATATCGACTCCGCGCCGACCTACGATTGCAGCAAGGAGGATTACGGCTTCGGCGTTACGGCATGCCGTCGACACAGAGCAGGTGTCCGACAAGTCACCTCGCATGATCTCCAAGCGCTCGTGACCTGCTATGTCTTGTATTCCGTGATCGCCGAATAGAAAGTTGTCAAAGACTCTAACGCGGTATCCGTTCTCAAGCAGCAGCCGCGTCAGGACGGAGCCGATGTAGCCCGCTCCACCAAAAACAACTACCAATGGTCCGTCGAAATTGCTGCTCATTCTTTGCCTATAGGCGTTTGATTACTGAACCGCTTGCCGCGTCTTCGACTGCGAAGCCAAGTGCCTGAATCTCTCCGCGCAGACGGTCGGCTTCAGCCCAGTCTTTATTCGCGCGCGCTTCCTCGCGCTGTTTTACGAGGCTGGAGACTTCGTCAGGAATATCCAGTTTCTCAGCCTTCCAGTCTTCGATATCAAACCCGAGCACCGAATCAAAATCCAACAGCAGCGCCAGTTTATCAGCGGGCGAGAGTTCGCTGTCTGCCGCCGCCGCGTGTATTACTGCCATTGCTCGTGGCATGCTTAGATCATCATAAACTGCTTGGTCAAATTGTTCGCGCAGTTCGACTGCCGCCGGGCTGAGTTTTTTACTAGGCACGCCGCCACATTCTTCTTTCCAGGAGAGTACTGCCTGCTTTAGGCGCTTCAAAGTTTTGTCTGAGGCTTCGAGGGCTTCCCAACTAAACACCAGCTCGCCGCGGTAGCTGGCGCTGTAGCAGAACAACCTGTAGCTAACTGGATCTATTCCTCGGTCACGAACGACGTCTAGCTTTAAAAACTCACCGGTCGACTTTGACATCTTTTCTTTGTTGGTCACCAGAAAACCGCCGTGCAGCCAATAGTTCGACATCGTCTCACCGGTGGCACATTCGGATTGAGCGATTTCGTTAGTGTGGTGCACGGGAATGTGATCGATTCCGCCGCAGTGAATATCGAAGTGGTTACCTAAGTACTTAGTCGACATGGCGCTGCACTCGATGTGCCACCCCGGGTAGCCTCGACCCCAAGGCGAATCCCACTGCAGCTCCTGGTTTTCGAACTTGGATTTGGTAAACCACAGAGCAAAATCGAGAGGGTTCTTCTTCTGCGCGTCCACGTCAATCCGTGCCCCGGCCTGCAGATTCTCAAGGTCAAGCTTCGCCAGTTTGCCGTAGGATTTGTCTTTGGACACGTCGAAGTAAACATTTCCGCCGCTAACATAAGCAAAGCCGTTTTCCTCAAGCTGTTTAACCTGAGCGATCATGTCTTCAACATGTTCGGTTGCTTTGCAGACAATGTCGGGGCGCTGAATGTTTAGCCAGGAGCAGTGTTCGAAAAATATCTGGGTATAGTAGTCCGCGATTTCAAGCGAAGACTTCTTCTCTCGCCTGGCTGCAACAAGCATCTTGTCTTCGCCCTCGTCGGCGTCTGAAACAAGGTGTCCGACATCGGTGATATTCATCACGTGGGTCACCTTGAAGCCTGCTCTGCGTAGAACACGGACCAGCACATCCTCAAAGATGTATGTCCGCAGATTGCCGATGTGTTGATAGTTGTAGACAGTTGGTCCACAGCAGTACAGGCCGACCTCGCCGGCTTTAAGAGGCACGAAGTCATCCAGCGAGCGGCTCATCGTGTTGTAAAGCTTGATCTTAGCGGTCTCCATCCCCTCATCTCCTTCTAAACGCTCTCTTAGTACTACAGCAGATTTGCTAAGGAAACGAAGTATTTGAGCGTTTTTGAGCTACAATCCGTAATTTGGCACCTATCTTGAGTCGACGGTCATCCTAATGTCACACAGGTGCCTGCTCTGCGGCGATTGCCTTAAGCACCCGCCGTTCTTAGTATGATTGCCTTGGCGCCTTGTACGGGGGTTTAGAAGTGTCGGATATTTCGCAGTCCAAATCAGGATTGATCGAAGGCGAGTCGACGATAGCTGAGCGCTTGTCGATTGCCGGCCTGCTCAATCGAGCCGAACAGCTCGGCCCAGCGCTGACTATGCGCGAGCTGCACGACCAAGAAGGTTTTGGCGGGGCGGTGACCTGCAAGCCCGGAGAGATTACGATCCTCGAAGCCCGCGGCGTCGCTGCACTTCGCGAGGCACTGAAGCACCGCGATACTCGTTCGAAAATCACTCTGCGCTACGGCAGCCGAGAGCTCCATCCTTCAGAGATTCATGTTGTTGCTGCCTCGAGGTATATGTGGAAGGAAGCCACTGCAGCAGATGTGCTTAGAACCGCCGGCGCTGCTGAGCGGGTGATAGAGCCTTTGTTAGCTTCAGTCGGCCTAGCTTCGGCCTCACAAAATGCACCAGCCGATCTCGACGATGACCATTTACGGCGGCTGACTATTTGTGCTGCGTTTTTTTCACCGGCGAAAGTTCTAGTATTTGACAGACCATTTCAGCCGCTCAATTCCAAATGGATTGACGCCATCGCGCTTCAAATGCTTGAGGCGGCGCAGACAACCATGAAAGTGTTCGTCGTAACGGAGATTTCCAAGGTTCCTGATGCTTGGGCAAATCGACCATCGGTCGTGCGGGCGCAGTTTGAAGCAATCAGCGTTGATGAAAATAGTCTCAGCCGGGGCGAAGAATCAAAGCGAATGCTGACCAGCATGCGCACTATGATGGACAGCAATCGCACCGTAGAGGAATCAGGCGATTACATTATCACCAGGCCCCAGACGATCCATACCAAGCACACCCGAGCGATAGCCGCTGAGGCCCTCAAGACGGAAATGATCGTCAACCCGGAAGTCTCTGAGCTCGCGGAGGCCGATTCCTCCGCTCGACCTGCTGTTACTAACGCCCTGCGTCGTCCCCCGACCGGAGGTCATGATTTGACGAGAGTGTCTCTGCTTCAACGATTGTTCAGAGATTCGCCGGTCCTGCGCTACTACAACAAGGCAAAGTTTAGGCTTCGCGGTTTGATGCCGAGACGGCCTTTGCAGGACAGCAGCGCCTTATTGGGGTCTGCCAGGCTCAACAAGGTAATGAAGTCCTACGTAAACCAGATGCGGGTTCGCAACGGAGTCTTTCTGCCGATGCTGGTAGTGGTGATTGCGATTTGCCTGATACAGCTGATGTTTACTTTTCTCGCAGCCATGTTCGGTTAGCGTTTTTCTTCTCGTCGGAATCCGGTAACTTAGGTATACTTTCCACATAATGGACTTGTACCGCTACTTCCATCCGCACCATAATCCACGCCTTCGCAGTAAGCCGCTGCGGCAAATCGAATTAGCGGAACTGGAACAAGCGGCCAGCGAAATGCATAAAGCGGTTAGGCGAGCTCAAATCAGAACCAATAACGCTCCGACTGGTCCAATCCGCGCAGAACATTTCGAAGAAATGTTGGCGGCGCTTAACTATTTGCTTGAGACCTTGGCAGTATTAAACGATGCTCACCCTGGCGATGAAACCAGCGAAATGTACGAGCTGCTGTCGGAGCGATCGGCAGCCCCGGGTTGGGAAAGCTGGTCTCAGCTGCTTCGTCAGCGTTTAGAGCTTCTTAACTCTTCAGCCGCGTCTTCTGACTCAACTCAGCGCCGAGTTTCATCCGGCTAAAGTATTTTTCGATTATATTCCTGCTTCGACTTGTCGAATTACTGCGAATGCTGGAGGAGTGACAGTGGTCTGGACGTTGTAAGTTCAGAATTGATTTTTACGCACCAAGGATTGTATATCCGGTTCATGGGGGTCTGGCCCCCATTTAATTTTCGGAGGGAAAGAGAGTGTCTCCTAAACCTGATAAAGGCGCGCGCCGCCGCCGTCTTACGGATCGGCTGGAAGCCCTTCGCGAACGTGCATTCCTGCTTGAGCAAGAACTTAAGACTTACACCAAGGACTTCTTTCGAGTCTGTATATTCGGCAGTGCTCGAATTAAGCCCGAAGACGAAATTTACATTATGACGCACGAGCTGGGTCGCTTGCTCGGTCATGACGGTATCGATGTGCTTACCGGCGGTGGTCCTGGATTGATGGAAGCGGCTAACAAAGGCGTCTTGCTTGGGAAGAAGGAGTCGGGCAGTAAAAGTAGGAGCTTCGGGATTTCTATCGAGCTGCCGTTCGAAAAAGACGACAACGAACACCTCGATATTAAACACCACCATCGAAGATTCTCCTCGCGCTTGGATGACTTTATGCGTTTATCGAACGCTATCGTCTGTATGCCGGGAGGTATTGGAACTTTGCTGGAGTTGTATTTTAGCTGGCAGCTCCTGCAAGTAGGTCACATGGCAGAAAGACCTATCGTGCTTATTCAACGCTCGTTTTGGGAGGGCTTGATTGAATGGACGAAAGAGATTCAGGTTGACCGAGGCTTAGTAAGCGCTGGTGATCTGCGATGGATCAGCATTGTAGACTCGCCGGAAGAGGCGATGGAGGTCATTCGCGATCATTATCAGCGTTTTAGCGAACGCAAAGAAGCGCTGGGCGAGCCGCAGCCTTAAAACACCTATTTCCACTTGATAGTGCAGCCAATAACCGAAGTTAGCTGAGGCTTCGGAACCTGACCCGCGACTGCCGATTCTATTGCATTTCTTAGGTAGTGGTTGGACACATTATTCTCGTCAATATGATTATCGTCTACCGAGCCATGGTACACCAAGCGGTGCTCAGCGTCGAAGACATAGCATTCTGGAGTGCAGGCCGCATCGTATGCTCTTGCAGCAACTTGAGTTTCATCTTGAAGGTATGGATACGGATTGCCGAGCTTAAGTGCACGCTGCTTCATGTTCTCCATGTTTTCTTCCGGATAGCCTATCGCATCGTTCGCGTTAATAGCGACGAAGCTAACACCCTGGTCCAGAAAAGTTTCGGCCAGTGCACATAGGCGGGGTTCGTATGCCTGCGCGTAGGGACACTGGTTGCAGGTGAAAACGATCACCAGAACCTTGGAGTCTTTGAAGTCGGAGATGGTGTGAATTCGGTCGTCAGTTCCTCGCAGACTAAAATACGGAGCAGTGCTCCCTAGAGATAGAGCGCAGTTGTCAGTTTGTCGTTCCATCAGCTCCAGCGTGTTCGTATAGAGTCAGGTCCAAGTAGGGGGACATATCTATCACCCGAGGATACGTGCGCAAACAAAAGCATCGAAATATTCGCGCTGCCTGGTCCTGACCGTATATAAAAAAAAGGCCGAAGATTGAGGCGATAATCTTCGGCCTGGTAAGTGTAAGGCATAAGGACAGGACACGACACCACTTCGTGTCTTGCTTGGCTGGTAACATGCGGTCGGTTAATTTTCACTTTCTTACTATGCTAGTAGCGTGCCAGGTTTTTACTGAGGAATTCTGATGCCATGTTCATGCATTATTAGGTTACGTAATTACTTTTGCATTTCAGGCACTTACCACGTGGCGGCTAGGAGTTGAGCGAATGCGGCTTAGGTTCGCTTGAGGCCTGACGGCATTTCATCTCGATGTGTGGTGACAATTGGTTTTAACTCGCTATTCTAGGGTACCCAAACGCGGAAAAGGGGACGCTACCCTTTGAACGAATGCAGTCAGAGCAAGGGGTAGCGTCTCCTTTTCTGATGGAAATGTAAGGATGTGAGGAGTTTAGTTGATGGATCTTTCGTCGGTTGAGACCAAGTCGCTTAAGCTGGCAGCAAACACTATTCGAATGCTCTCTGCTGAAGCGGTAGAGAAGGCAAACTCCGGCCACCCCGGCATGCCGATGGGTATGGCAGAAATCGGAGTGGTGCTCTGGTTGAGCCATCTTCGCTACAACTCCTCCGAGCCGAATTGGATCAACCGCGACCGTTTCGTTCTTTCCAACGGACACGGCTCGATGTTTCTCTACTCCCTGCTTCACATGTCGGGTTACGACCTCTCGATGGACGATATTAAGAATTTTCGTCAATGGGAGGGCCGGACTCCGGGCCATCCAGAGTCCCATATAACTCCGGGTGTTGAGGCGACTACCGGCCCGCTGGGGCAAGGTGTGGCAAACGCCGTTGGTATGGCGATCGGCCAAAAGTTGATGGCCGAGCAATACAACACATCCAAGCATTCAATTATCGATCATCGTGTTTTTTGTATCGCCGGTGACGGATGCATGATGGAGGGCATCAGTGGTGAAGCAAGCTCGCTTGCGGGCCACCTAGGTCTCGGCAATTTAAATCTCATTTACGACGACAACCACATCAGCATTGCCGGTTCGACGGATTTGGCATTTAGCGAAGACGTCGGGAAGCGCTATGAGGCATATGGCTGGCATGTGTTAAGTGTTGACGGACACGACATCGCTGCCGTTGACCAAGCGATTGCAGAAGCTGCTGCTGAGGAGTCTAAGCCATCGCTTATTTGCGCGCGAACCACTATCGGGAAAGGGTCGCCTAAGAAAGCAGACACCGCGGGCGTTCACGGCTCTCCGCTTGGCGACGATGAGTTGGCGGCAACCAGGGAAGCTCTCGGATGGGATTACGATCCTTTCACGATTCCGCAGGAAGTAAGCAAGCTTTTTGCAGAACGCGGCGAAGAGCTTTCGACGCAGTACGCTGATTGGCAAAAAGACTTTGAAGGCTGGAAAGAAGCGAACACGGAGTTGGCTGCGCAGCTGAAGTCCCAGCTGGGGCTTCTTGTGCCCTCGGATATCCGCGAAAAATTAATCGCTGCATTACCGGATTCCGGCAAACCGGCAGCGACTCGCAAGCTCTCCGGCGAAGTAATTCAGGTTGCCTCGAAGGAAGTTCCCGCGCTTGTCGGCGGCTCCGCTGATTTAGAACCAGCGACCTACACGCTGATTAAGGACGAAACTGACTTCGAAAAAGGCTCATACTCCGGAAGGAATTTGCGGTTTGGCGTTCGTGAGCACGCGATGGGTGGAGTCATGAATGGTCTTGCGTATTATGGCGGCTACATTCCATACGGTTCGACCTTTCTGTGTTTCTCCGATTACATGCGGCCGTCAATTCGTTTAGCAGCGCTATCAGAGCTGCCGGGTCTGTTTATCTTCACTCACGACAGTATTTATCTCGGTGAAGACGGACCGACGCACCAAGCTATCGAGCATGTTTCCGCACTGCGGATGATTCCGAATTTGTGGGTATTCAGGCCTGCTGATGGTCTTGAGACAGCGTTGTCGTATGAAGCAGCGCTGCGTCGTCACGACGGTCCCTGCGCATTTGCATTGACTCGCCAAGGCGTTCCCTCAATAGATCGAGGTAGTTCCTTTGATTCGGGCTCCATTTTGCAGGGAGCCTATATTGTTCGCGAAAGCAAAGGTGCTCCGCAGCTTGTCCTCGTTGCCAGCGGTTCCGAACTGAGTCTAGCGCTTGAGTGCGCCGACAAGCTCGCCGGTGAAATGTCTGTAAGAGTGGTTTCGATGCCTTGCTGGGAGTTGTTTTCAATGCAGGACGCGTCGTATCAGCAGTCGCTGTTCCCGGAAGGAGTGAAGACTGTGAGCGTTGAGGCCGGTGTCACTTTTGGCTGGTCTAGTATGCTGCCGGAATCCAGCGGACCGCACTTAGCAATTGGAATCGACAAGTTTGGAGCTTCCGCTCCGGGAGAAGTTGTCGGAGAGAAGTACGGTTTTACGCCGGAAGCAGTTAATGAGCGAATCCGCGCGCATATGTAGCCGCCTCTATGCTCCGGGCATTGCTACAACTGCGCAGGGTGATTCCTGAGTCGACGTCTGACGCTTTGTTGAGGCGTTTCTGGGTTCGACACTGGAGCAGGGAGCGCGGTCGTGAAACTTTAAAGCTCGGCAGGCCCGCCCCGGAGCTTGCAGGCTCCGAACGCGCCGTTCTGTGTGAAGCTGTTGCGGACTCTTATCCTTTTTTGAACGTGCTTGAGGTCGGCTGCGGCTTTGGCCAAACTTTTGACCTGCTGGCACCTTTGTTTCCCAAAGCGCATTTTGTAGGTATCGACATTGATGCGGAGCGAGTCGAGCAGGCGCGTGGACTTGCTGAGAGCGCTGCTCGCACGAATGTCGAGTTTCGCGTGGCCGATGCCGCAGGTCTCGATGAATTCGCAGACGACTGCTTCGACCTTGTTGTCTCCAGCGCATCGCTGCTGTTCTTAGATCCGGCTCGCCTGGCTTCGGCGCTGCGGGAGTCGGCGCGTGTAGGCCGCGGGAGATTGATTTTCTTGGAGCAGCACAAAGAGGGCGCCGGTCTGGGTCAGCGCAGCTTTGAAAATGACACTCGAGGTGAGTACTGGATTCGTGACTGGCGCAGCGCGGCGGAGGTTTTGCCCGGCGCAGTGGTGAACATCCGGAAAGTGCCAAATCCGCTTTGGACGACTGAGCGGTGGCAGGATTTAGGTTGCCTAGTCGAGATAAGCTTGTGAGATACTAAGCTTCGATGATCGAAGACACCGTTAATAACGCCGCGAAGGACTTTAGTAGAGACTGGTCGATAGTTGACAAGTTTGCTCCTGTCCTCAAGTTGGACTTTACCTGGCCCTCTTTGGGTGTCGTTGACCTGCTGCTTCTTCCACTTCGTGGTCAGAAGGAGTTTGACGAGTCCTCGATCGGAGTGCTTCGGGGAGCATCTGCATATCTGGGGAAGATTGCTTACGAGACCTGGTCCACTTTCTGCGGAGATGTCTCGCTCACTATCGGTGAGCGCGGAGTGCGTCTTGAAGCAGCCGAGGGTCCACTGCTGGAGGAAGGAGAGACCTTCGCAGTTAACATAGAGCAGGACTTAAATAAGCTGTTTCGGGACCTCGCATCCCCGATGCCGGTATTCGCCAATTATGCGCGTCAAATTTCCTCAGAAGCACCGATATTTTCTTTATATGCCGCGGGCCTCTGCACCGGACTTTGTCCTTACGGTCGGGGGCCTTGGGCGCATGCCATTCCGGAAGAGTTCTCGGAACCGCTGCAATTCACTTTGCGAATATTGGCTGCGCAATCTGCGGACTTTTATCGCCGAGTTTTCCCAGACGAATCTTTGGGGCAAGTCGCTGAACTTTATTTAGACAAGTTTCTGATCCCGCCTCCGCTTACCGCGGAACAGCTTCCAGGAGTTCAATCAGTTGAGTGCCTGGGATCGTTCTTCGAGGAGTATCAGATAAAGCCCGGCGGCGCGCTGCCGACGCTTCGCAATATGGCCAAAATGCCTGACGAGGCGATTTCCAATGCGGGTATGGTGATGTTTACCGCTTTTTCTGAGGACACCCTGCCTAAGGACATCTTAGCTGCTGCGCGGCGCAAAGGAATGCTGATGGGGATGCTTCGAGTTACGATGCATGCCGTCCGCGAGAGATACGGGTTGGGAGAGGACTGGCTGCACACTGACAAGCTAACTAGGGTCGACATTCCTAAGTTTGAGCGAGAGAAACTTTTGGGCATGCACCCTTGGATACGCCTGCGTGGTGATTCGATTGTGAAGCCGGGAGTGCTCAAGTTTTTACGCAGCGCTGCGGAGCTGGACTACGCGGCTGCAAAGCACGAGCTGGGAAAGTTGGTCGAAGAGACGCCGAGTGATATCGATCTGCGCCTTCAGAAAATTTTCTTCAATGTTCTGGATGGTGATGCCGAACGGGCTGAACATAGCTGCCGCGCTCTTGTGACCGAGCCTGAGGCGGAAGACGATCCTCGAGTGCTCGAGTACTGGGGAGTGTCTTTGCTCTCTCGCGGGAATGTCGAAGAAGGACTTAAGTTCCTGGAGCGCGGCTTCGGATTTGTCGGTAAGTCGAAGCTTGACCCCTCGGAATCGCTTGCCGGTGTGATTGCCACTGATTTTGGATTGGGGCTAATGCGAGCCGGACGGATGGAGGAGGCGCTCGGCGTTCTTGATATGGCTATTCGCTGGGATCGCTGTCCCTTGGATGCAATGATTAACAAGTCATCCGCGCTGGCTGCGCTTGGGCGCTACGATCAGGCTGCGCAAATTCAACTTGAGCTGCTGGAGCTGGCGCCGCTGGACTACCGCATTTACCATAATACTCTCGCTGCGCTGTATGCGGAGGGCGACGCCGGCTCTTCTTAAGATTGCCCGGCGTGCACCGAACAACCGTTCGTTTTGCTTCAGCTGTCCTTATTTTGTTCTGTGTTTCTAGAACTCCAACCTGACCGCCTGCACAAACTCTCCCACTCGCAGCCTGCAAGGTGCTGAAATGACGAGGGAAAGCATTTGAAGTCGAGCACGCGTATTGGGCCTATCTAGCCGAAGATATGCAGATAATTTAAGCGCACGACAGCTCCTGAGCTATTCATAACAATAATGATGGAAGAGGCTTTTCTCCTGGATCAGTTTGCGTGCACGCACTGATTAGGGTTGGGAGGCAATAGTTCTGGTTTTATTAATGGGTAAGTGCAGGTTCACCATAGTAATGTGCGCGCTTAGCGCATTGGCTGTAATATTCACGGCATCCTCAGCCGTATGCGATTCTCTCCGCAAGCCGCCTAGAACAGCTTTCAAACCTTTAAGCGTCTTCTCGGGCGATGAACACTCGCCAATGGGAATGTTCGACGGAAGATTTTCCAAAGATTTAAAAGTAGTAGATGTAAGCGAAAAGGAGCAAGAGAAGCCGGACCAGGCAGAAGCAGCCGAAGCGGCCGAAACCACTGAAAACGAAGCGTCCAAACCAGAACAAACTGCTGAGGCAGAAGCCGAGGCAGACTCTTCCACACCATCAAATAAGGACATCGTTTTCGTTGGTGACGACCCGACCGAGCATATTCTTCCCCCGGACCAAGATGTTCCGCTTCGCTTTAACAAAGAAGCGCCGAGTTCGTTCGTCGCCATGGCGCGTGCACACGTCGACGGCGACCACGAAACGGCTAGAGCGTACGCCAGACAGTTCGTTCGTTACCAGAAGAACATGCTGTTTGAAGTGCGTGAACTGACCAAGCTGATAGGAGCAGCCTTGGTCGAAGAAGGAGTAATTGATGAGGAGGAATGGGATGGCGTTGAGCAGTATCTGAACTGGGAGTTTGCAAATTCCAGAGAAGAGAGCGGCGCGGTTCTGAAAGCCACTCATGAAGATGCATTGAAGCGAATAACGGCTGATCCGAACGGTAAGGCCGAAATTTACTACTTCTTCACAATAAACAGCAGCTGGGCGCGAACAATGGCCCCGGATGTTGAAAGATTATGGCAGGTGGCCAAGCGTGACCCCAACATAAAGATGGTGGCGCTGTCGATGGGACCCCTGCCGACTAAATGGGTCGAGTCCTATAGGAATTATACCGGACTCACGATCCCGATATTCGAAGGAGCAGAGGTTGCCAAAGCATTCGATGTTGCCTTCACCCCCGCGCTGGTAGTTGTTTCGCCGACAACCAAGACAGCATACCGCAAGACCGGTCAGCAGACCTTTCAGCGGATGTATGAATTCGTGCGAACGGTGCAGGGGAAATCAACCGACGTTTCGCCGCGGCTAGCCGCTATTCTGAATAAGCCAATCGGGGAGATAGAAAGATTGGCCGACCCGGAAGGCAAGCTGCCCAATGGTGGAATTATTGTGCACGACAGTAGAGTGTCGCGCAGCGATGCTCGGGGAGCATTAAAAAGAGTGAACCACGTTGACGGCGTCAAGCGAAAGCCTAAGCGTAAAGATTCACTCGAGAGGTTCTAGAATGAAGAAGGATGACAGCACTGGAGATCGTGTCATGAAGTTGAGGATGGAATTTTCATTAAAGCTGCAGGCGGCAATTTGTGCCGCAGCGCTTTTACTGCCGGCGACCGTGTTCGCTCAAGTCGAGGGAACAGACGAGGGTGCAGCGGTAATGATGGATGACTGGGTGCAGGAGTATAATGCGAGTGCGCTGGGTGATGCCTATGGAGGAGACTCTACGCTTAACCACGGCTACAAGCGTACTCCAATCTTGTTCGATAACTGTGATGAGTTGGGAACGGACTGTCGACGAGTTTATCCTAAGCTGCACCAAGATCAGCAGTTGGCGACTCTGACAGGAGTGCCGACGGCGAAGGCATTAATTGCGAACGGTGAGATGCCTGTGCCGGATACACGTAGTGCGGTTCAGTCGGTGAGTACTGATGATGAAATAACTCGCTCGTCAATGGCAGTTTATCATCCGCTGTTTCAGATTAAGAAAGGCGTAGCTGAAAACGTAAAAAAGCGAGATGACTATTTAGATTTATTTAAAACAATTCGCGGCGTTGCGAACCTAACGCTGAGTTACCTCGACAAGACGGTTGCCGCAGGTTTGGCAACTACCGAATCGCAGGTAAACCAGGAAACGCAGAACCTGCTGCTTAAGCAGATTAGCTGGACCAACTCGCGCTTGGCCAACCCGCAGCGCAGTCAAATTTATGTCGACGCTGACGAAAAGCTCCAGGCTTGTCTTAACACACCGAACGCGCAAAACGGACCAATTATGATGCAAGGTCGCTTCAGCGACTTAGATCCTTCGAATTGTGTTCAGGAGTGCGGGGTTCTGCCGACAGATGCAACTCTTCGCTACGGTTGGTGTGTATGCTGCGTTCAGCATCCTGACCATGCGACGATTTCTGCCGCGGTTGATGGAATTACAGGCTCAACGCCGCCTGATAAGTGGAGTTTGGTTGATCGCTATTTTCATGGAGTGAAAGCGATTCAAGGCGGACAGGGCATGCAAGAGATGCTTGATTTCGCCAAGTTTATAAAGGAAATGTACGGCGATATTATCGTTGATAAAAACGGCTACCACTTTGTTTGGCCGAAATTTGGTGTGGCTGACAAGGTTCGTGCAATTCGCGATGGGTGCATGTGTGTATCAAGTTGTGGAGCGCCGTCTTTCGGTTCACCTAGTTCCGGGCAATCGTGCGCGCCGCCTAACAAAGGTTCCGGCGGCGGTCTGCTCTGTCCGTTCACCGGAATGCAGACAAGCTTTGGAATTAAGGAAGCCGTTAAGCATGTCCTGCGAATGAAGGACGCACCATGGGACTCTATGAATGCTGATGAGCATCGCGTGTGGGTGGAAGCTTCCGCCGGCACGCTGATGACCCCGGCAATTAAGAAAGCTGCCTTGATGCTCCAGGATGGAACCGAAGAACCGCTGGGCTGCAACGAAGAGCCGGAGGGTAAACTTTCCCGTTGGCTGCTTAACTTTGCCGATGCTTCCGCGGTCTCAGCTTTTGAAAAGCTGCACTACCGCTCTAAGGCGCTGCTGGCCAACCATGACGTTCTTAACCTGCGAATGACTCCGAATGATCGCAGAATGTTTTGGACAATGATTGATCGAGTGGACCGTTTTATTCAAATGGCTAAAGCGGATACTTCCTCCGATCGGGCGGCGGTTCAAGCGGTCACTGATGCGACAATCTCTCGGGATCGTCGTAAGCAGGCTGACATGGCTGCCGCAGTCGCTGCCAACGTTGCGTCGCAGAACATGTCGGAGGCTATTGCAGGTACGGCGCGCTTCGGTGACTTTACTGATATCTGCACCGGCACGACTTGTTAGTGCATAGGAATGCGCAGATGCTTTAAGCATCTGCGCAAGGTTAATTTGGAATTAGTTTTTCGCGGTTTTAGGATTTAGGGAATGCCAGCGGACGTTACATCAGCAGGGACCATGATTGCTGCTGTTCTCGCAACAGCCGGTCAGGTTACCCAGCATCATATCCTGCAGGACTTCAACACCTTCTTTCACAGTGCAGGTGCGTTTCTGTATATCCTCGCCGCAATGGGCGGCATAGTTTCCTTCGTCCTCTTTAACAGCTTTCGCATGGTTCGCTACATGCTGATCGGGCCGACTGTGTTTTGGTTCTTAGTCGGTGTCGGGACAGACAGTCAGGGAGTTGTTTGGGAGCTGGCGGACGGAACGCAGCACTCGACAGATCCCATTTTTGGCGGCACACCCCCGCTTTCAACTTACAAGCCGACCGGGACACTTAGAATCTCATATGTATTTAGTCTTGTGACCGAGACAATCGATTCGATTGTAGGTGAGCTGACAAAGGTAGTCCTGCACCAGAAAAACGATAACCAGCTAATGTTTGTGGCCCGCAACCGGGCATTTGAGAACTTAATGAATGCCAAGGTCGATCAGCCCGAGCTGTTATCTATTATTGAAGATAACCTAATGACTGAGAACTGCGGTCAGATGATGAACTATTCGCTTGCGCTGGCGAACAAGTCACTGAGCCCCATGCAAATCGGCAGTGACAACGATATCGATGCGGGTGCTACAAGCGGCTCCAACGCGCATAAGTCGACGCATCAAATTTGCGATGTCATCTCCGGTGGTCCGAATTTTTATGTCGGTGAGCAGGAAAA
>JAUIIP010000335.1 GCA_030431555.1 bacterium | reverse complement strand
AAACAAGCTCAGTGTAATCCTCAGCAGCTTCTAGGCTATGGCTTTGCCTCGCAGCTTCGAAATGGGCAGCACGCTTCTTTATCGGGCCGTTTTTCTTAGACATTTGCCTTCTGCACCTCCAAGCCGGGAGCGATTTTTCACAGGCTTATGATTGACATGTAGCCTAGGCTAGATTATCCTTTCAGTCAATGTAGCGTAGGCTACAGAACGGAAATTTTCATGTCATTTACCGAAGGACCGGGGTGGGGTTGCGTATGTTTCGACGACTCAAGCTGTGGCTGAGGATCGCGTTTAGCATTGTGCTGGCTGCGTGGATTCTGTTGGTCGGTGCGTCTCAGGTGTTCGCGGAACAAGCTTCTAGAAAGCTTGGGGTGGCCACGATTGGGATGATTACCGACATAGTGCAAAATGTGGCGGGCGACGCAATCGCTGTTCGCGGTCTGATCGGTCCTGGAATAGATCCTCATCTTTACAAGGCAACGCGTTCTGACATTGCACTTTTGAGCAAGGCGGACTTTGTTTTTTACAATGGTTTGCTGCTTGAAGGCAAAATGACGGATGCATTGATACGCGTAGCCACAGCTGGGAAGAAAGTTTATGCGGTTACCGAGCATATCGACCAGGGGTATTTACTCGAGCCTAAAGAGTTTGCCGGGCACTACGATCCCCATGTCTGGATGGACCCGCTGGCTTGGTCTAAAGCGGTCGAAGTTGTGCGCGACAAGCTCTCTGAGCAGCTTCCCGAGTACCAACGGCGGTTTCAAAGCGCGGCCGATGAGTATCTTACGCAGCTTAAAGAGCTGGATGCATATGCTGAGAAAGTTTTAAGCTCGGTACCCAAGGAGTCGCGAGTGCTGGTAACAGCACATGACGCATTTAACTATTTCGGCAAACGCTACGGCTTTGAGGTGATGGGCATTCAGGGGATTTCTACTGAATCAGAAGCTGGAGTAAGGGATATCGAACATTTAGTTGATGTCTTAGTCTCGCGAAGAATCGGTGCAGTCTTCGTAGAGAGCACAGTTTCGCAGCGAAATATTCAAGCGCTGATTCAGGGTGCAGCGGCCAGAGGCCATCAAGTAAAGATCGGCGGGGAATTGTTCTCGGATGCGATGGGTAAGCCCGGTTCTTATGAAGGGACTTACATTGGGATGATTGATCACAACGTAACGACAATTGCCAGAGCCCTGGGCGGAGAGGCTCCGGCAAAAGGCCTTTACGGTAAATTAAAGCACTAAGTATTTTCAATGAAACATTTACAGCGCGAATCGGAAACCAAGTCACTCTCGGAACGTCCCGAACACAGCGCCGAGAGTCCGCTTTCGATTCACTCGATGACAGTCGCTTACCAGCAAAAGCCGGTGCTATGGGATATCGAGTATGAAACCCCGGCGCACAAGCTTATAGCTATAGTCGGCCCGAATGGTGCCGGGAAATCAACGCTGCTTAAGGCTTGCCTGGATCTGATTCCACGTGCCACGGGTTTGGTCGAATACTGGGGCGAGAGTTACGCAAGTGCGCGTTCTCGAGTCGGCTATGTGCCGCAGCGTGAGTCGGTTGATTGGGATTTTCCGATTTCTGTGCTCGAAGTGGTTTGTATGGGGCGCTATCGGCACATCGGCTGGTTTGGGCGAGTCTCAAAAGCACATAAGGAGCGAGCGAGGCATTTTCTTGCAGAAGTCGGGATGGAGGACTACGCATCGCGGCAAATTAATCAGCTATCAGGCGGTCAGCAGCAGAGAGTGTTCCTCGCTCGTGCACTTGCGCAGGAGGCTGAGCTCTATTTTATGGATGAACCGTTCGCCGGTGTTGATGCTGCTACGGAACGCTCGATCTTACAAGTACTGCACCGACTGAAGCAGGACGGGAAGACAGTTCTTTGCGTTCACCACAATCTGCCGACCGTAGCGGATTATTTTGACGAAGTTTTGCTGCTCAATACTCGGGTGGTTGCCAGCGGCCCTGTCGCTGAGGCCTTCAGCGAAGAGAAACTGCGTAAGACCTACGGCGGACGGCTAACTCTGCTCGACGAGGTCGGTGAGTCGCTTGCTCGGCTTAATAGGGGCGAGGGGGCCTAGATGTACGAGCAGACTCAGTCGATTTCTGATGTCTCGGTCAGCCTGCCTCCGTTCACCGAAGTTATCGAGGTTCTTACGCTCCAGGCCGGATATAATTCCGCGATTGTAGTTGTCGGAACTACGCTGCTTGGTATTGCCGCCGGTGCAATTGGCGCATTTGCAGTTTTGCGGGGAAGGGCGCTGATGGGCGATGCGCTTGCGCACAGCGCACTCCCGGGGCTTGCTGCGGCATTTATCTTTGGTTCACTACTCGGCATCGGCGGGAGGCATCTTTGGCTGCTCTTGCTCGGTGCAGCGATTAGCGGCGTTCTCGGCGTAGTTTGTGTGCAGCTGATAAAGCGCAGCTCGCGGCTCCACGAAGACACTGCTATTGGAGCCGTTCTCAGCACCTTCTTCGGTGCAGGAATCGTACTTTTAAGTTTGATTCAGTCCCTCGGCACGGGTGAAGCAGGCGGCCTGCACCATTTTATCTTTGGGCAAACCGCAGCGATGAATCTGCATGACGCGTTTTTTACGCTTGGCGCGGCCCTTATCTGCGTCGGCGTTTGTATAGCCTTGTTTAAGGAGTTTCGTTTGGTCTGTTTCGACGAGAGTTTTGCAGCCTCTGAGGGATGGCCGGTAAGCTTTATCGATTTAGTTATGATGACGCTCGTAGTAGCGGTGACGGTTATCGGACTTCAAGCCGTTGGCTTACTGCTCATCGTTGCTTTTCTTGTCGTTCCCCCGGCGGGTGCACGTTTTTGGACAGAGAGTCTGACGCGTATGGTGTGGGTGAGTGCGTTTATTGGTGGGCTCAGTGGG
>JAUIIP010000334.1 GCA_030431555.1 bacterium | reverse complement strand
CGCAGGCGCTTGATAAAACTTAAGGGCTCCAATGGCGTGCTGAACGCCGAATGCGCCGGCGGCGACAGCACATCTCTCCCCATCGGAACTCCGCGAATTTCAGCGACCTCCTTGGTCACTTTAGGGGCCGGTAAAATGCCGCCGTGCCCCGGCTTCGCACCCTGGGATATCTTTACCTCAATCATCTTTACAGAGGATCTGCCCGCGTTAACTCGAAACTTTTCGTCATCAAACTTCCCTTCAGGACTGCGACAGCCGAAATAGCCGGTGCCGATCTGCCAGATGAGGTCGCCGCCAAACTCCAGGTGATAGGGACTGATCCCGCCTTCACCCGTGTTGTGGGCGAAGTTTCCGTCTCGAGCGGCGCCGTTTAGCGCGAGCACCGCATTTTTGCTTAACGAGCCGTAGCTCATAGCGGAAATATTTAAAATGCTCGCTTGATAAGGTTGAGTGCAGTCAGTCCCGCCTATAGCAATCCGCAGGTCTTTATTTTCGATGTGAGATGGGAGCATCGAATGGTTCAGCCATTCGTATCCTACGTCGTAAACATTCAGTTTAGTGCCGAAGGGAAGAGTATCAAGTGCGCCTTTCGCACGCTGATAGACGATTGCACGCTCTTCACGACTAAACGGTCTTCCGTCTATGTTAGACTCGACAAAATACTGGTTTATCTCCGGACGAATCGCCTCTAAGACGTACCGAAAGTTGCCAATGATTGGGTAATTGCGCCGTATCGTTTGTTTCGTTTGGAAAAAATCATAGAAACCAACTGTGAGCAGCGGCCCAACAACAACGAATGACCAAAGCACATTGGGCTCTATCCGAGCAAAGCCAAAAATCAGTGCCAGCACTAGAGCTGAACCAATAACAAACTCTCTTCGCATACAGTTCCAGCCTTCCTAATTGCTCTGACTCTCTTTGTATATCATTTTGCCCGTTTAGCCTTCATTTACTTAGACTAGGACAGTTTGCGCGAGATCGCCGCAAGAAATTGAGTCTGTCGGGGCACTAGCTCAACGAACCGTTTAGACAGCCGGGGCTGCATGCAATTGCTTGCACGCAGCCCCATAGCTGATGAAGATCCTCAGATCTGCGCAGACACCGGTTGGAGCGTCGTTTCTGCACCGGGGTACAGTCTGTAGGTCGTCCCCCCAGACCCAGAGCCGCCGGTTGTCTGAACGCCGGGGATATCGCCCTTGCTGTTGCAGAGGCCGACCTGCTTGAGCGCCTTGAACCACCGCTTCATCGCTGCGCGCGTCGGGTCCTCGGGAGGCAGCGGCTGCACGAACACTTGTGCGTACAAGCGGCGCAGCGAGCTGGTCTCGATTCCGCCGAGCAGGTAGCGCCGAATCGTGGGAGCCGCCCGCCAGAGATGACGCTCGAGGTTGCTTGCGCCGCGCGTGCTGCGGGGAGTGAGATCCTGCAGCCACATGGCGAAGCTGCGACGAACGAGGCGCGCCAGAACTTGCGAAGCGCAGCGTCCTCTGCTGCACTCAGCGAGAGCGATCTGCGCCTCGATCAGTCCATAGACGATCTTGCCGTCGTCGTCAGTTGCGAACGCGGCACCGGCCGAAACCAGAGCGTTCTTGGCTGCAGTTGATGTCCGCTTGGGAACACCCTCGAGGAATGACTGAAACTCAAGTTCCAGCCCATCCCAATCCGATGTTGCTTGTTGCATGATGGGTAGTTGTATCGGTTGATGGAAAACCTTGTGAGAGCCCAGTGCTCACGACAGAGGCTCTTTCAGCGCTGTCGCGCAAGATAGAGCCCTACCGGGAGGCTAACTCAATACACCAGTAACAATGAGACAGAGCGGAAATCCCGCAATACTGAGGCGAAGCGGGGGGCGAATTATGCGCAGACACTTTTAGTTTTGCAAGGCGGTAAGCCGTTTTGCCTGCCTTTAACAGGCGAAAGGGCCTAAAAGCCACCCCCGCTCTAATACGATTCCCTCTGTGAATGTTCAATCTTAATGGGCCAATTTAGCAAATAATGGCCAACACTAACGACGCCAGACGCGGATCATGTGTTTTTTTCAGCCCGTTGAAGTATAATCATGCCCCGGATTGATAAGAACGACGGTTAACGATGGAACTACAGCAACCAACCACATCCTCGCAGTCAGTCGGCAGCTCTAACAACGGCTCACACCAGAGTAAGAGCCCCAAGCCAAGTTCCAAGCCCGCAGCAGACATGTATGATTTTTTCAATCGCAGCCTGCACGACTTTCCCTACAAAATAATTATCGACGACTGGACCGGCTCTGAGTACAGCCTAGGGCTCAATAAGCCCCATTGGTCGGGTGAGCACCTAAGAATTTCCGTAAAGACCCCCGAAGCAGCGAAGGTGCTTCTGTCCGGCAATAGCCTCGGCTTTCTCGAGAAGTTTTTAGAAGGTGAGGTAGATTTGCTTGGCAATCTTTACTGCCTATCCGAAATTACGCCGCATGTTCAGGCAAAGCTTACACCAATGCAGATTTTTTCTGCGCTGATTCAACACAGCCTTTTCCAAAGCAAATCTCGGGCAAAGGTTAACGTTAAAAGCCACTATGACATTCCGCAGGAAGCGTTAAATGTTTATCTCGACCAGAAGTACATGTCTTACTCCTGCGGTATGTTCGAGGAACCTGCCCGTTATGACCGGGCCGAGCTGCTTCGAGTAGGCGCTGGAGAGGCTGATGACTTTGACTCACTTGAGAAGTCGATGTGGCGAAAGTTTAAGGACGCAATCGATTTCATCAATCCGGCTGAAGGAGAGACTGTTCTTGATGTGGGCTGCGGTTACGGCGGCCAGCTTGCGGTTGCACTCGAAAATTATCCTAATGCAAAAATTGTCGGTTGGACTCATTCAAGCAATCAGGTTCGCAAGGGTCGTGAAATGCTGTCGCCTTTCGACAGCAGCTCC
>JAUIIP010000333.1 GCA_030431555.1 bacterium | reverse complement strand
CCAGCCTTTTCAGCTGTTCTCTGTGCAAATTCAGCACCTACAGGGCAGCACCAGCCCTAATCCTTAACTTATTACTTAAGTATACGTTTCATCACTGGCAACAAGCGGAATTAGCGTTTAAATTGTGGTCGCACTTTGCGTGAGAACGTTGCCCATTCTAAACTGTAGACGTTTGGGCAGCCTGATTTGAAAGTATGAGTAAACTACCCGCCAATATAGAACTCATCGATCCACTTGGAGAGGTAAGAGCACGCGCCAAAGAGCTGTGGGTGGATGCCGGCTCCCCGTCTGACAAGAACTGGGAAGAGTTTTATACCCAAGCCGAGCAGCAACTTCTGGCTGGGAGTGCTGCAAGCAGCTCCGACAGCACACTAAAAGCTGCCAAGCCTTCGAAGACCCACCCTGCAATTGCCGAAGCCGGAGCGCAAAACAACAACCTGCAACTGTCTGTCATTGCCGGCGCTTTGCAGCGACCACTCGACGCGCACGAAGCTGCGGTCCTCGGTGACATGCTAACGACGTTTCAATTTAAGTTTGCTGACGGCTCCCAGATCGGCCCCGTCGACCCTGAACAAGCGTCTGAGATACTCGCGCCTATTGCGGGCGAGTATGACGAGTCGTTTTTGATGCAGCACGGAACTAAAGACCCGTTCACTATCGAGCTTGGCGAACGACAGAGATATTGGAATAAGTTTATCAAAAGCCGAAAGACTGCCGACGAAGCGCGCTCGAATGCAGATCGCAACACCCTCGCTCGTTTGCTGACTTCTATAAGCTCTGATCAACGGATACGCGAAATCTCATAAGAACTTGGATTAAAGGATATGCTCCATAAACATCTTTGCACCGCAGTCTGTTCCGCTCTGATTCTTCTATGCACGCCAGCAGCCGCCTCGGCCCAAACTCTGCGCTCAGATATGCAGAAGCTATACGGGGTAGCTACCGAGCTTTTCGGTTACGCCTGGGATGAAGCAAAATTCGAAGATCCGCGATCCACCAGCCGAATTAACGAGTTGCTTGAGGAGCTCAGTACAGACTTCCACGAGGTCAGGCAAGACGCTCCAATTGAAATGTTCGAGCCCGGCTTTGAAGCAATCCTCAAGACCACGCAGGAGACTCTTTCCGACATAAAGCGCAGATTCAAGGAGGGCGATCGCGACTACGCCCGCTGGCAGCTGCGCGGCTTAACCTCGAACTGTATTGCATGCCATTCGCGCATGGACGTTAAGTCGGATTTTGCAGGCAAGATTCCGCTGCCGGAAGACGATTCTTTCGAATCACGGCTGGCATCGGCTGAGTTCCTAATGGCTACCAGACAGTTCGATAGAGCAAGTGATGCTCTATTTAGGCTCGCGACCGGCTCAGGCAACAAGTTCCCTGGCGAACACGACGCATTTCGAGCCCTCAAGCTTTGGCTCGTAATCGAAGCTCGGGTTAAGAACCGTCCCGCTGCATCGACATCAAAACTGAAAAGCTTGATTGAGATGGATAAGTTTTCCGACGAACAGGAAGACGCCATTAACCAGTGGATTGAGGATCTAAGTATTCCTGCAGCAAAGAAACCGAGCTTGCAGTCTTCTCGTAAACTGCTTGCTCCGGTTATCGACGCCACCGCGGTTCAGGAACATGAGAAGCACTTGGTTACAACGCTTCGCGCTACAAGTGAGCTGCATGAATTACTTGCAAGCAAGCTAGATATGGATCAGCGCCGCGGCGCTACATTCCTCCTGGCCGTCGCTTACAACTGCGTTCCAATCCTCTCGTTCGAGGTCTACAGACCGCTTTATCTGGAGCGAACAATCCGAATGTTTCCGCGATCGGAAGAAGCGCAGAAAGCTTTCGTGATGTATCAAGAATACTTGGAATTCATGAACTCCGGCAGCGGCGGAGTTCATTTGGAGAATGAAGACATGAAGCGGTTGCGCGAACTGAGGCATTTGGCATTCGGAAAGCCGGAGTTGGTCATCCCTGATACGTTTCGCTTTTAACTTTTGAGGTAGTATTGTGATTCAAAGTATTCTGGTTCCGATCGACGGTTCGCCCTCGTCAAATGCCGCACTGAGTATTAGCTGCAGCATTGCCTGTCTGATTGACGCACGTGTGATCGGACTTTTTGTCCAGGACGCCGATCGCTTTAAGCACTTGCCGCTCACAACAGCTTTGGCGGCAAGCATCGGCGCTCAACCGGCCATCGAGGCGCCGCTGCCGCCTGATAAGCTCCTCGAAGAGGAAGAGAATATCGAGGAGGAGTCTCTCGAACTTTATGAGGCGTTTCAGTCTCAGTGCGAACAGGCTCGAACGAGAAGCCGCTTTCTTTGCAGACGTGGAGAACCGGCAGCAGAAATTACCGAAATGGGCCGAACAGTAGATCTTATCGTAATCGGCAATTCAGGACGGCACTCCGGTGTCGAACATAAAAAAAACGGCCTGACTACAAACGCAGTCTTGCACCACACAACTCGACCGGTTCTCGTCGTCCCCGAAGAGCCTGCCGGTCAGTCACGGCTGGTAATAGCTTACGATGGAAGTGCTGCATCGGAGCGTGCGCTTAGAGCCGCCGCGGAGCTGGCCTCTGTAACCAAACTCGCAGAGGTACATCTGTTAACGGTCGGTGACGACGTAGAAAAAGCCCGCAGCGTGCAGCGGAGCGCAGTGCTTTACCTTTCGAATTATGACTTCACAACGATCCCGGCTTTGTTCAGAGGCGACCCTAGTCAGGTTATTGCTGACTACTCAGAAGAAGTAGACGCCAGCATTCTGGCTCTTGGAGCATTCGGGTCAAGCAGACTGGCGGAGAGAATATTCGGCAGCACAACTCTGGTGGCGCTGGAACAGCCTAATATGGCAGTTCTGCTCAGCGCGTAGGTTTCATGTGAGATGGAACAGATAGCAGCCAAGCTCGGTTTTGGATGCACTTGC
>JAUIIP010000332.1 GCA_030431555.1 bacterium | reverse complement strand
ATCATGTCAAGGTGCAGTGAGGCCAGGTCGGATAGTGCGTAATTGATTCGTGCGCAATCTGTCCGAGGCGGCCGACCAAAGAAAATCGGACGCTGCTTGCTCATCCCGTCGACGTTTATCGCGACGTTGTTCATTTCCAAGCCTCCGTGGCAATCAATTACCAATCCGGTCTTTACGGCCTTTCTGATAGCCCCGTACGGTCCCGAGAGAAATCTCTCCAAGTGCGACATGAGTTCCTGGCAAACAAATTCGAGCAAGCTTCCAGGGATCGTTTGCGCGATAAGATTTCTTCCGCAAAATCTCGCTTCTCGCCTAAGCGCTTCACCCGCTTGAGCGACTCGATCGAAATCAATCGGCGCTGCTACCTGGCTGCTTCGATGAAAGCCGACCAGGGATCTGGCGACTCTGGCCGTTAAATGAAGCGCGCGCTCGGGTTGAGAATTAAGCTGGTTCGCAAACAGGCAGCGATTGCTTATCCGTGAACGAACGATTGCGATATCGCTTACATTGTTTAGGAGTCGTTGGTCGGGAGGTTCGAAGTCCAGACACGGTTCGTCATGAAGCCAAACAGGTTCACCGTCAGACCAGCTAAGCGCTCTAATGCCTTGATACAGACCCGGCGCGCTCAGACGGTGATCCGCCACCTCCTCGCAGGCTTCAAGCCAACGCTCAAACGCACCGCCGCGCGAGCGTGTGCTGAGATCTTCTGCTGAGAGTAGAAATTTGTACTCGACTGCATCTCCGCGCACCAGAACGCTATTATAGTCGTTTATTAACCGCGGCTTGCCGAAGGAGTTAGGATAAAGCCAAGAAAGCGCGAGCCAATCGCGCCGGCTTTCCCCGGAAATTTTCGAGGTTGGTAGACTACTCGTGAGTTGTTTAAGTTCAGGTGCCAAATGACCTCACAAAGAATAGTTTCCAAATCAACAATTAGCGTATTTACGTACTTTGCGCAGCAGAAATTCCATGCTCGCTAGCAGCGATCTTAGCGAATTTACTTGGAGTTACGATTAAGTACGAAGATATTGCCGCTTTTTCCGGTCGGATTTTAGTGTTATTGGTGGTCGCTGGCTTACAGAACTATCCTTACGAGTTAGATGAGAGTTTGGCAGGCAGCTTGGGACAATCGTAGCGCTCAGCTCATTTTATGGGCTGAAAGTGGGCACGCCTTTAGTAGATGGTGGGAACTTGGGGAAAGCGCCGAGCGCGGCGCTGCTCATCCCTTCGCCGCCAGCAGCGCCCAGCTGATTGAAGATCTCGATCGGATGGAATTTGAGCCCGATTCGCAGCGCGAGGTTGAAGTAATATTGCCGTGCGACTCTCGAGGTCCCTTGTCGTCAGAGCGCCTGCTAAGCGCGCGTGAAGTAGAGCGCGCAGTTAAGTTCGAACGAGCGGGTTTTGTCGTTCCCGCTTTAGTTTTAGACGCTACGCCTGCCATCGGCTTTCTGTCATCATTGCCGACCGAAACGATGAGCGGAATCGTCTTGGACGATTCGATAAATTTCTGGCGCGAAGTAACCAAGCTTTTGTTGGAGCTCTTGAGTAGAGGAAGCTTCCTTCCTACGGTTCAGCTCCGCAACGGTTCTTACTTCAGCTTCTGGCAGGTCGTGGCCATGCGTGCAGAAGACGACTCGCGTCTTGAGCGGCTGTCGTTGGCCGCTCCGCCGATTTGCGCATGTATTGCGGACGCACCAAGGTTAATGCCTCGGGCGATTATCGATTCTTTTTTGGCTTCTTGTGGTGATTCGCTCATCCGCGCTTTTTTACGGCGGAGTCCGCTCGATGCGACCCTTCCGGAGCGAACAGAAAAGAAGATCGACACCACTATACGCGAGTGGACTGCTTCACTAAGCCGCGACGAGAGCCGACTTGCTCTGGAAGGTTACGATGCAGCCACCTTCCATCAGCGAATTCGACGTTGGTCCGGGCCTGTTATGCCCGAGACGCCGCAGTCTATGCGGCTGCGGCTGACGCTTGCTGCGCCCGATCCCAACAGCGAGGGAGCTGAGTGGGAAATTCGCTATGCTTTAGACGCCGGGGATCTGCAGAGTCAAACTGCTCCTGCCGGAGAAATTTGGGACGGCGACTTAGGCTTCCTTCGATTTTCAGAATTTACGCTGCAGCAGGTCGAAGAGCAGATGTTAAAGGATCTCGGCAAGGCCAGTATGATATCGGAGCCTATCAAGCGCTCACTTGCGCAGCCGTTTCCATGTCGAGCGCTGCTCGCGACCGACGAGGCGTATAAGTTTCTTCGGGACGAAATGCCGCTGCTTGAGGCTGAGGGTTTTGGGATCGAAATCCCGGACTGGTGGCAATCGAGCACGCGCGATGTTGGCTTGAGTCTGCAAATTAATTCAGAGGATGACTTCGCCAATGCTGCTCGTCCCTCCTTGTTAGGGTTAAATCGTTTAGTCGATTTTTCGTGGCAAATATCTGTCGGCGATACAAAGCTCTCCGCAGAGGAGTTTAAAGGGATTGTCGCTCAGAAGTCACCCTTGGTGAATATTGACGGTTCGTGGGTGGAGCTTCGCGCCGGTGATGTCGATGCGACACTTTCCTTCCTCGACACTCAGCAGGAGTCATCTCGGCTAAAGCTGGTCGACGCTTTGCGGTTGGGCTTGGCTCTGGGTTCTGAGCCTGACGGACTGCCTGTTGTTTCGTTTGAGGCCTCAGGTTGGGTAAAGCGGCTGTTGGAGGCGGATGTAAGTTCAATTCCTGAAGTGCCGGTTCCGGACTCGTTTAAGGGAGAGCTTCGCCGCTATCAGCGTGAAGGTTTAGCTTGGCTTGCGTTTCTGTCTAGTATCGGCTGCGGCGGCTGCCTGGCTGATGACATGGGACTGGGTAAGACCGTACAAGCGCTGGCTATGCTCTCAGCGCGCAAGGAAGAAGGGCCCGGACTGGTCATCGCACCGGCTTCCGTTACCCGCAACTGGGT
>JAUIIP010000053.1 GCA_030431555.1 bacterium | reverse complement strand
ACTAGCTCGCCTTTGGCTCGCTCGGTTCGAATCCATAGCTCGATAAGACTTTGAAAATGGCGGAGGGGGTGGGATTCGAACCCACGGTGGTGTTACCCACACCGGTTTTCAAGACCGGCACCTTAAACCGCTCGGACACCCCTCCTGGTTTCGTGCGAAAATCGCAGAATATAAGTTTGGTAGAGAAGGCTAAAGTCCTTAACCTTTCCACACTAACTATGTCTGGCGGAGAGGGAGGGATTCGGCGGCAAGCCGTTGTCACGGATGCTGCGCTTGTGCGCAGCATCCTCGCCAACTAGCCGCCCATAATACTAGCTCGCCTTTGGCTCGCTGGGTTCAAATCCTTAACCTTTCCACACTAACGTATGTCTGGCGGAGAGGGAGGGATTCGAACCCTCGGTACGCTTTTGGCGTACACTCGCTTAGCAGGCGAGCACCTTCGGCCTCTCGGTCACCTCTCCGCAATGCCAGGCATGTAGGATTATCTATTTGCGAGCGTTGAATCAACCGCTTGACTGCATTAGACGACCATTGAACCATCTATATGCTCATAAATATGGCTCTTTGGCTTGATTGCTCACTTAATTTCGTTATATTCCTGCCTTTCGCTCTCAACTGTGCACCCGTAGCTCAGCTGGATAGAGCAACTGGCTACGAACCAGTAGGTCGGGCGTTCGAATCGCTCCGGGTGCACCACTTCTGTGAAATTCCATAGTTTACGATTCGAACGCTGTGAGCCGACAGGCGAACAAACATGATCAGCGACCAGCTGGCGGCTTTTTTGCGCCCAAGCGCAAACAAAGGTGACAGCCCCCGGTCGCCGAATCGCTCCGGGTGCACCACTTCTGTGAAATTCCAAAATCTACGATTCGAACGCTTGTGAGCCGACAGGCGAACAAACATGATCAGCGACCAGCTGGCGGCTTTTTTGCGCCCAAGCGCAAACAAAGATGACTAGAGAAAGACATTCATAAGATAGGCCACGGCGACAACCTGGGGCACCGTGACTATCGGAAGCCAAATTGCTGTTTTCTTTCCGATGTTAGTCCAGAGCAAGCCGATCTCGGTATAGTCAGTTGCAACGCCGGCCATTAAGAATATAAACGGATTTCCGAGAGCACCGACCTTATTATAAATCTCGAAAGCAATCGGTGCACTTCCTTCGCTGCAAACTTCAATGATCGTTGCGATAGCCAAAGTCAGCAGAAGGCCCGTGAACGAGGGCCCGAAATAATTCATAAATATTTCTTTCGGGACATACGCGCCTATAATAGCTGCAAACAGCACCCCTATTAGAATCCACCACAGCACCATATTCGAGAGCTGCAGCGAGCCTTTAGCGACTCCGACTACACTTTCTTTCAGCTGAAAATTCTTAAGCTTGTCCCAGTTCGCTTCCTCGGCATTGTCAGAGTCCGGCGAAGGTTCGATTAAGCCGTGATTTTCCAGTCCTATGAATATAGCTCCGGAAACCAACGCTATCAGCATTGCCGAGAGGACAAACAGTACGGCGTTCCAACCAAAAAAACTAAAAAGCAGCAGAGTAACCGGGAGATTGGCCCAGGGAGCGGCAAGTAGGAAAGTTATGACACTTGCGTTACTCGCACCTTTCTTGTGCAACTGAATAGCCAGCGCAAGGATGCCATGAGAGCAAGCCGAGAGTAGAAAACCACTAACAACTGCATAGAACAGCGAGCTTACTTTCTTCTCCCCAAGATATTTCCCAATAAAAGCGGTGGGCACGAAGTAGTCGATCACGCCGCCGAGAAACAGGCCAAGCAAAATTGCCCACCACATCATGCCGATATATTCGAGCAGGCTTCTGTTTAGTGGCTTGAGAAAATCGACTGGAAGAAATGAAGCTGCAAGAACAGCCGCAAAAACCAGAAGCGTAATCCAAAGCTTTCTATCTACACTGACCCCTTCGCTGGAATCGTCGCAGTGATGACAATGACTCTCAGCCATCGGAAACTCCCCTAAATTGCTCTCGATTCCTAGGTTACACCCCAGCCCCGAGCTCGCACATGACAAGTCTTAGCCTCGCTCGGGACAAGAACTTGCGGCCTTATGCATTTATTGATAATAACATCTCATTACCATTCAGGATGGGGAGTTAAGATCATGCGTGCTTTCAGCTTATTCATACTTTGTTTTATTGCCCTCGCGGTAAACACAGCTTCTGCGCAGGAGCACACGCCGGACGATGGACACTCGGTGCGAGAGCATGAGATTCACAAACTAACTGAAATCAAAATCAGCGCTGATCCTTTCAACCCAAGCCTGCTTGAGTACAGTAGCCCCGCAAGCGTCGTAGATAAGGAAGAGCTAGTAAAAGAAAGTCAAACAACTATTGGGGAAACGTTGAGCAATGAGCCGGGTGTTCGCTCGACTTACTTTGGTCCGGGAGCAAGCCGACCAGTCATTCGCGGCAACTCAGGCGATAGAGTTAGAATTCTCAAAAACGGTATTGGCACGCTCGATGCTTCTGCCATCAGTGAAGACCACGCGGTTAGTTCAAGTCCGCTGGCAGCGAACTCTATCGAGATTCTCAGAGGTCCTGAAACTCTCCTATACGGAAGCACCGCAGTCGGCGGCGCCGTAAATATTACAGACAACAGCATTCCCGAATACGGAATCGGCCGCGATATAAGCGGTTCAGTCGATCTGCGCCAAGGAACTGCTGACCGTGAGACATCCTGGGCGGCATTACTTGAAGGTCAGGCCGATAAATTTAACTGGCATGCAGACGCGTTTTACCAAGATACCGATGACATCCGCATCCCCGGCAGCGCTGAGAGCGATCGCATGCGCGCGCAAGAAGCGGAGGAAGGAGAAGAACACGAAGAAGAAGAAAGCAGCGGCATACTGTCCGACAGCGCAACTCGAAGCAGCGGCGCAACTGTCGGTGGTTCCTACGTATGGGATGAAGGTTTCATAGGGCTGGCAGTGAGCAGCTTCCGCTCACGCTACGGAGTACCCGGCCACGAACATGAACACGAGCATGAAGAAGGCGAGGAGGAACTCCACGATGAAGATGAACATGAAGAGGAAGAGCACGAACACGAGCACGGTGAGGAAGAAGGTGGCGTGCGAATTGACCTGGAGCAGCTACGAGTTGATCTGCGGGGAAGAGTAGACAACGTTAGTGACTTAATCGACAGCGTTAAATTCAAATTAGGCTATTCCGATTACGAACACGACGAGCTTGAAGAGGACATCACAGCAACGACTTTCAGCAACGAAGGAATTGAAGGACGAGTGGAAGTCCTTCATTCTCCAACCGAGCGTTTGGAAGGCGCGGCCGGCTTTCAGATTGTCTCAACCAGCCTTGAGGCCGTAGGAGAAGAATCATTTATACCGAAGACAGATAGCCTGTCGCCGGCTGTTTTCTTATTCGAGGAATACCATCTAAATGATTATTGGAAACTGCAGCTAGGCGGTCGATATGAGTATGTTACGCATGACGCTGAGGGGTTCAGCACGAATGACTTTCATCCGTTCAGTGCGTCACTCGGTACAACTTGGGATCCTACAGGCCGCAACAGCTCAACTCTGGGCCTGTCGATTTCATACACGCAGCGCGCTCCACAAGTCTCAGAGCTTTATGCTGACGGCGCTCATCTTGCCAGAGGCATTTTTGAAATCGGTGACCCGGGGCTGGATACTGAAGACTCATACGGAGCAGAGCTGACGTTCAAACAAAATACCGGCGTCTTGACGGGAGCTGCTTCGCTATTCGTTCAAAATTACGACAGCTACATAAACCTGTCAGCGACCGGTGACGAAGAGGACGGGCTGCCGGTTTACCGCTATTCTGACGTAGAAGCCTTGTTCTATGGCTTTGAACTCGAAACATCTCTCCACTTTCACGAGCTGCTTAACCTTTGGCAGCACGACCTCGACCTAAACACCCAGTTCGACTATGTCCGGGCTAAGGAAACCTCCGGCGCAGAGGATGATCTTCCGAGAATTCCTCCGTTTAGAACGATTGTGGAGCTTGAGTATGCCTTCAAGCGTAACTTTACTGCTGCGGTTGAAGGTGTGTTTGTCGCAGCACAGACGAAAGTCTCTGACTTCGAGCTTCCGACTGACAGTTATCAGCTGCTAAACGCCTCTCTGGGATTTAGCCCAAATATTACGCGCGAGCATTTCGACCTTACGTTTTATGTTAGAGGGACAAACCTGACTAACGAAGAGGCGAGAGTTCATAGCTCTTTCCTCAAAGACGTAGCTCCGCTTAGAGGCAGGTCTGTTTTGTTTGGAGTGCGCAGCACTTTCTAGTGCGACAGTTTGTCGCATTGACCTCATCGGAAATCAGCATTATCACTGACGCAAGATTTCTTGCGAAAAGGAGGATGCTGAGCCGATGAGACTTTTTAAGCTAATTCTTGCTGTACCGCTTTTGTTTTCCGTAGTTGCATGCGGAGGCAGTTCAGGCAGTGACGGTTTTAGCGGTACAATTGGTCAAAACGGTCAGAAGCTCGTTGTCATGGATCCGGCTGACAATGCGGTGTTTGCTCCTGGGGAAACCATCTCGTTTAGCCTGCGCACTGAGAATTTTACTCTGGCTGTGCCGAACGACAGACGTGACCAATCTAAGCATCATATTGATACCCACGAAGTCGATGTAGACGCGCTCGCCGAGGCGGCTGAAGCAGCCGGCCTGGTCGAAGGAGAAGAGGAACAGCACGCGGAACATGATACTTCGATGGAAGAGGAGAGTGTTCACGATACAAGCGACGGTCACTCTCACGACGACAGTTCGACCCACCCACATGCCACTGAAGGTCATTACCATGTTTACCTGAACGCAGCTGCCGACTCGGATGAACACACCACTCAGTGGGTTACCTCGCTCGATTATACGCTTCCAGAAGATTTGCCGGCCGGCAGCCACTCGCTGCGTTTTGAACTGCGCGACAACGACCACGTTAAGGTCGGAGCTGAAACCATTTATTTCTTTTCCGTTTCTGCTGAGCAGTAGATTGTGGTCATGGAGCGTTTTTCTGCGGCTGAAGCGAGAAGATTGCTTCTCGCTTCAGCCTTTGCCTTATTCTCATTGGCAATAAATCCTAGAGCGGCATTTAGCTGCGATCTATGCGCAGTCTACAATTCAATTGAAACTCAGCGCGGTCGTTCGGCCCATTCAACATATTTGGGACTTGCTAACCAGTTCACCCTGAGAGAGTCAGGTGTCAAGCCGCCCGGGCTGGAGAATCTCGACGATCAATACCTCAGAAGTAACATTCTGCAGATCTACGGGGGATACTGGCTTAGTGAACGCTTTGGAGTGCAGTCCAATATTCCATTCATTTTTCGCAGCTACAAAAGAATTCAAAACAACCAGAACGAGCATGGCTCAGAGCGCGGGATTGGCGACATTACGCTGCTTGCCAAGGTCGTTCCCTATCGCTCTCTGGGCGACGATTTAGTAATTCAAACGGAGATTTTCGGCGGGGTCAAATTACCTACCGGCAGCTCTGACCGACTGAAAGAAGAGCTAGACGAAGTTATTAATATTGTAACCGGCGGCCCCAGGGACGAAGGCAGTCTGGTGGGCGGTGATGACCTTGCATTAGGCAGCGGCTCCACAGACTATATTGGTGGGATCGGTATCTTTACCCGCTACCTAGACTTTGTGCTGAGTGCAAACCTGCAATACACCTACCGCACCGAAGGCGACTATGAATATCGCTACGGAAACGATTTTCAGTGGGATGTGGGGCCGGGGTATTATGCGGTTCTGGAACACGAACATACTTTGCTCGTGCGGCTTAAGGCTTCAGGAGAATATAAAGCTGAAGATGAAATTCTCGGTGTCGAGATTGGCGGTTCCGACGACAGGACGGGGTTTCTCGGTCCGGAATTGATCTACACCGGCCAAGGCAGCTTCTCAGCCCGGCTTTCGCTCGAACTGCCCTTAATAACAGAGAGCGCTGCGGATCAAGTTGCCCCACGGTTTCGAACTCTGCTTAACCTCTCTTACAGCTTTTAGTTTTGCGCTTCTGGACATTTGCTCGCGGTTGATGTGAATTATCCCCGCCGGAGAGGTGTCCGAGTGGTTTAAGGTGCTTGATTCGAAATCAAGTGTGGGTTCACGCTCACCGGGGGTTCGAATCCCCCCCTCTCCGCCAGATTTTTGCACTGGGCCGACTGGGGGTCGAACCCTGTTCGGCAAAGCCGAACGTGTAAAGTCAGCGGCTAGTTGGCGAGGATGGTGCGCTACGGCGCGGCATCCATGCCAACGGTTGGCCGCCGAATCCCCCCCTCTCCGCCAGATTTTTTACATAAGACAGACACTCTTCACTTCCTCTGCTAGGATACCAGCATTGCCGCAATGACGGGTAATAAATGAGCAAGAAAAAGGGACAATCCGCGTTCTCAGCAGAGCTGCAGCAGCGCTTCAGCAAGGTCAACAAAGAACGCAACCTCGAAGAAGAAGTCGAGAAGCTGCGCGCCTCGGGCATGCAGTGGAACTTTATTCTGCAAACCACACCCGACTTCTTGGTCACTCTCGACCTCGACTACAAGTTCACCTTCGTAAACCGCATCATGGAGGGACTGTCAGAGAAGGATGTGATCGGTGAGTCCATGCTGGATTTTCTTCGCCCCGACGAGCGAGAGCATGTCCGCTCAGTCTTTGAAAGCGTCCTTGCGACTGGAGCGGACGGGCGCTACCAAACCAGCTACCTCCACAAAGACGGCAAAGAATATCACTTTGAAAGTCGGGTAAGGCTGCTTGTTCAGGATGGTGAACCGATTGGCTATACGCTGGCCTCTCATGACATCACCGACAAACGGCTGCTTGAGCAGCAGCTATACCAAGCGCAAAAAATGGAGACTCTCGGCACGCTGTCGGGCGGAATTGCCCATGACTTCAACAACATCTTAACACCGATCATCGGCAACATTGAGTTGGTGCTCAGCAGCATCGACGACTCGGAACACGAACGTCGCCTTAACTCCGCGCTTAAAGCAGCACTCCAGGGGCGAAACATTGCGAGCCAGATACTAACTTTTAGCAAACATCAGGAATCAGCGGAGTTAGAGCAGGTAAGACTCCAAGACGTAATAGACGAGACTGTTCAGCTCCTAATATCAATTCTGCCCTCTTCCATTTATTTAACACACGCGATCGATCAAAGCTGTCCGCCGATTATTGCGAACTCAACTCATATTCATCAAATGCTGATGAATCTCGGCACCAACGCTTTTCAAGCGATTTCAGACGGTAAAGGCGCAATCGATATCCAACTCGACCAGGTTTGTGTCGATGAGGCGCTAGCCTCGGAGCATCTGGATTTGAGCGTCGGGGACTACGCCAGAATACGGTTCAGCGACACCGGGTCCGGGATGAGCCCGGAAGTATTAGGCCGGATTTTTGACCCCTTCTTCTCCACTAAAGCGGTATCCGATGGGACCGGTCTGGGGCTTTCGGTTGTTCATGGACTCGTAAGCATATACGGAGGGTGTATCTTCTGTGAGAGCGAAGTTGGAGTAGGAACTTGTTTTACGATCCTCCTGCCGCTGCATGGTCCGGACGAATCACCCGAAACCATACGAGACGGCATCGCGGTCGAGCCAAAGCCGCGGCAGAGTGTCTCCGCACGAATTTTACTTGTGGACGACGAAGCACCTATCATTGACATCGCTACGCAAATTCTCGAACGAGGTGGGCACAGTGTAACGGCATTCGATAGTCCGCAAGCCGCGCTGGAAGCGTTCATTGCCGGACCAGCCGATTTCGATTTACTGCTGTCGGACCAAACTATGCCCGGACTAACTGGGATAGAGCTCGCGCGCGCGGTCTGGAGGAAACGACCTGAGTTACCGGTAATTCTGACTTCCGGGTTTAATGCGCTCGGAGCCTCCGGCACATTTTTGCAGGGCAAACGAGTCTACTTCCTGAAGAAACCATACCGAACGGCGGAATTGAGAGAAGCAGTTGCTGAGGCCTGCTCCGGCTAGAACACGGGTTTTGACCCCAATTTGGTCTTCTTCTATACTCCGGTCCTTAATTCAGCTTCTAGAATGTGCAAAAGCTAATGCAGCTTAATCGATCAATCAGCTCAAGACCTACCCGTAATGTACGGATTGGCAGCGTCGAAATCGGCGGTACGCAGCCAATAGCTGTGCAGAGCATGTGTGCAACCAGAACCACCGATATCGAACTGACTCTTCGTCAGATTCGCCTGCTCGAGTCGGCCGGAGCAGATGTGATTCGTATCGCGATCGACAGCAAAAAGGACGTCGAGGCGCTAAAGCAGATCCGCAAGGAGACTGAAGCAAACCTGGTCGTTGATCTTCAGGAGAACTACCGTCTCGCTGAACAGCTAGCGCCCTATGTTCAGAAAATTCGCTACAACCCGGGCCATCTGCATCACCATCAGAGAAACGTTCCCGTCGCGGACAAAGTTAAGTTTTTAGTCGATACCGCCGCGGCGAATGACTGCGCAATTCGCATTGGGGTTAACTTCGGCTCCTTAGATCCGGACAAGCGGGAGGAAGCCGCCGACCCGCTCGAGACAGCATTACTCTCGGCTCATGAACACTGTGAACTCGTTGAGAAGCTCGGATTCCAGCGCTATGTCGTTTCGCTCAAAAGTTCAAACCCCCTTTCCGTTGTGCAAATTTACAAGCGTTTTGCCGAAGAGCGTCCTGAAATTCCGCTTCACTTAGGTGTCACTGAAGCCGGTATGCTTCCCGATGGTGAAATCAAGTCACGCATTGCATTTGAGCAGCTATTGGCTATTGGCATTGGAGACACTGTGCGTGTTTCGCTTACGCTCCCCGACGACGAGAAAGACAAAGAGGTCTTAATCGGTCGTAAGATCATTGAAGATGTTAAGGCCGGCCGCTTTCGTTCCGTACCGGAGTTTCTTGACCGCGGCCTGAACGTCATATCATGTCCGTCCTGCTCCCGCGTTGAAAACGGCGCTTTTGTAAAACTCGCCCAGGAAGTTAAGCGAGTTACCGAACAGTACCAAGATAAGAAGCTGACTATCGCTGTTATGGGATGCCGTGTGAATGGACCCGGTGAAACGGACGAGGCGGATATTGGCCTCTGGTGCGGACCTAACTTCGTCAATCTAAAATTGGGGCCGGAGAAGGTCGGCGCTTTTCCTTATGACGAAGTAATCCCAAGAATGCTTGAGGAAGTTGAGCGAATCGTTGCTGATCGCTAAGCTTCGCAGCCTCGGATGACCTCAAGCAGCTGCTTGGTGTCGAACGGTTTGGGCAGCACCTTGCCAGCCCCCAACTGCTGCGCGACCTCCAGAAACTGATCACCGAACTCCGGCACCCCGGTCATCGCGATGATATGCGACTTCGGCTCTTCGCCCCTTAGCTTGAAGAGAGTTTGAATACCATCCTGGCGGGGTAAGTCGATATCAGTAAGGACTATGTCCGGATGGTGTTGTTTGTACTTTTCCAAACCATCAATACCATCACAAGCTTCAATTACTTCGTAGTCGTTGCGCTCTAGAATCTGACGAAGGGTTTTTCTGAGCTGATCCTCGTCTTCGATAATGAGAACTTTTGCCATCGGCCTGCCTCTTCTAGGGGTTTATATATTTCTCAAGCTTACTGCGCAGCTCTGCCAAAGTTTTCGACTTAAACGATTGCTTGGTTTTCTCTAAAACATCGATAGTTTGGACTAGCATCCGTTCGTGGGATTCGACTCTTGGGCATTGAAATAACTTGCAAACATTTGCTGTAGGAGCAGTTTTTTCCTGAATTAGGCCCTGAGATAAATGAACCAAGTCGAATAAAGGATCGATGATATTTTGCACTGTTAAAGTGATGTAAGCATCGATCGGCACTGCAGACGAATAAGAACTCTGAGACAGCGATGCAAGAGATTCGATGTCGTTAAGACTTTCTTTCCAGGACTCCATTCTCTGCTTGGTATGCGTGATGCTTCTTAAGAGTCGACTACGGAGGATGGCCTGCTTCACATTTGCAATTAATTCTTCATTGGAAAACGGCTTTTTCATGTAAGCAGTAACCGGAAGCTGAAACGAATCGATAGCCGTATCGATTGAAGGATAACCGGTGACAATGATGACTGGAGTATTAGGAGCAATTTCCGGGACTGACTTAACAAAAACCAAGTCCTCATTGCCCGGCGCATTGATGTCAGAAATAATTAAATCAACTGCTGACTGAGCTAGTTCAGCACAAGCTGACTCTGCGGTGTCGGCTTCAGCAGTGTCGAATCCGTGCCTGCCAAGAAGGGTGACTACCATCGAGCGGAAATTCTCATCATCATCGAAAACTAAGATTCGATTCTTTGCTTCGGCTCCTCCCGGGTGGTCCAAGGTGTCGGCTTCCGATTGCATTAATAAGCTCCGCTTCTGACTGCGAACATTCTAACAAAATCGTAGAAAAGGTTGAAACACGGAAACTTCTGAAATCACTCCATTTTGAGTATTAGCGACATAAAATGACATTTAAGACAGCCGGCGCCCTGTGATAAAACTATCCAGCGATAAAGCCTCAATTGCTGAGCAGATACAGTCGAGTATTGGTTCATGAAATCAGAGCTCAATGTCCTAGTTGTCGATGACGATCCCACATCCCGGACGATTCTGAAGGGAATACTGCAAAAAGACGGATATCAAGTGTCGCAAGCGCTAGATGGCCTGGAGGCGCTGGAGGCGATCAATGAATCTAAGCCGGACATTGCAATCATCGATATGGTGATGCCCAAGCTCGACGGGCTGCAATTGTGCAAGGAACTCCGTAAAACCTACGACGTTGTTGAGCTGCCGATTGTAGTAGTTACCACCGAAGATGAAACTGAAACTCTTATTGCGTGTTTGAACCAAGGCGCAAATGACTTTATTTCTAAGCCGGTCAATAAGGACATACTGCTGGCGAGGCTGAACACAATCGCCGACAGTTTACGTTCGCGCCTGGCGCTCATTGAGGCTCACAAAGAGGCCGCTAGACGTCAGCGCATGGAAACCGTTGGCCAGTTCGCGGCCGGAATAGCCCACAACTTCAACAACGCTTTAGGCGTGATTATGGGCAATGCCGAACTACTCGCCGAAGATCTGGGAAATGCAAATATGTCCACCGAGTCAGCGGCGATGATCATCGACGCTTCACGCAAAGCCGCTATTTTGACTGAAAGCTTGCTGACATTCACCGGACGTCATGGACAGAGGAACTGCGAAGACCCTCACAAAGCTGCCGAAACATTGATTCCGCTGGCTAAAGCCTTTTCCGGCACAAGCGTCAACTACCAGGTAGTCTGCGAAGAACAGCTTGGCGAGGTGAAAATCTCCAGCTCGGATCTAGTTTCTGTGCTGCTGCAGCTTGTCCGCAACGCAATCGAAGCGATCGATGGAAGCGGCAATGTCCGTATTGACATCGACACTATCGCCCGGGACGGCCAACCTCATGTGCGATTTCAAGTGTCTGACGACGGCAAGGGCATGCCTGAGCATTTATTGGAACACGTGTTCGAACCATTCTATTCCTCTAAGAACGTCGGTGCCCGTGGCGGAATTTCCTTCGACGGCTCCGGCCTGGGTCTATTTCTCGCCTACAACCTGGTGAGAGGAGCAGGAGGCTCGATAAGGATTATCAAGTCGAATCGGCAGGGCACCGTCATCGAATTCAGCGTTCCTCGTGCGTAAAAGCGCGTACAAGGCTTAAGTCCCGGCGACTTAGGATCGATAGAACACCATAGGCTAGTGTCCTGTGCCGAGGGTAAGCGATTATTTCGCGTTTCATTTCGGGTGCTTTTCATTTCCGCAGCCCACTGCGGAGGCAGCTTTGAGCGCTGATAAACGCGCGAAGTGCCTCAAGAGCCCGCCCTGACACGTTCAAGCCCCCAACCGATCTAAGGAAAATTGAGCTATGGCGACAGCGCTAAAAATTGCCGTGTACTGGCGCGGCAGTGAGGCACCTCGTGCGGACATCCTCCAAGGTCTCAGCCAGAGAAAATTCAGAATTAGAGAGGCATCATCAGTCAGTGATGTCGTGTCCTATCTTTTGCGCTACGGCAAGCCGCTGGTGCTCGCCGACGGCACATCGAGCGAAGCAGAAGTGAACTCCCGTCTACTGGAGCTATCGAGTATTGAACATATCGGCGACTGTCCGATAGTACTTCTCGGCAGCCCCGCGAGCGACAAATCCGACGCGCTTGCGAAAATATCTGCCACATTCGCAGCTATTGATTCGCCCTACGATCCGGAGGAGACCGCTTCGATAATTGAGAAGGTCTGGCACAGTGCCAACCAGGAAGGCTCAGCGAGAAATGGCAGCAATACTGACTCTGTGGCTGGTATTAGACGCCCTAAACCTGAGTCGACAGCTAGCAGGAAGCGTCAAAGAACAGAGCATGCACTACCCCTGAGTGATGAACAAAAGAAACTGGTCTCAAAAGCGGGAGCGATCCTGGCCGGTGGAGGAAATGTCTCAGCAATCGACGCCGACAGTTTTGTTCCCGAGCATCCGTGCAAGTCGTTTATCGTTGACGCGATAAATAAGATGGACCAGGAGGACCAGTGGATCGGAGCTCATGCACGGCGAAGCAGCACGGTCTCCACAATAGCATCTAATATCGCGGCGATAGAGGAGCAGCGGATCGACAATATCAGGCTCTCATGTCTCCTGCTTAACGTAAGCACAATAGTTCTAGGAACCCCTGGGGCGCATATCGACCTGACGAGGCTCGGCACCAACGGGACGGAAAAGCAAACTCTGGCTGAGATGTATCGAAGCAGCGCAGATTTCGCCAAAGAAGAGCTTAAAGACGAGAAATTGTACCGCACTATCAATGCAGTCAGCAGCCTGCTGCTAAACGAACCCGTAAGCGACCAATTTAGTATTCTCAACGACGCACAGTGCGTACTGGGCGCGGAATTTATCGACCGATGTTGTTGGGCAGACGGCGTTTGGGATCCCATCGGTGCAAATCGAGTAATTAGGAATTTGCGCAGCGCCGATTCAATAATTAATGATGATGTGCTTCTGAGCATTTTCACAAAGATCGTAGGTGAAGCCGTCGTAGCAAATCCGCGTTTAACCAATACTCATATAGTCGACAGGGAAACTCTAGAGAAAGCACTGAACATGCCCGCAATCGGTGACGGTGAAACCTACGTCGACGTATCGGACCTCGCACCGGGCATGACTTTGTCGCAGCCGATCAAAACCCTAGATGGCCTGATCGTCGTTCCAGGCAACCTAACCTTGGACTCGGATCTCATCAGGCGCTTATGGCAGCTTGCGGGTGTACGAGCGGTGGGTACGAAGGTTGCGGTTATTTCCGAGGCATTTTAGCTCTTGGACACGCGGTCGATTGGACTTTACAATGCGGTAGCAAGCAATAGCCGCATTTTTAATACTTATGAGTGCCAAACTCCCTCTCCATGTCCTGATCGTCGAAGACCAGCTTGAGATGCGCAAGATCGTTCTCACTATCCTTCAGACCATGGATTTTGAACGAACAACCGAGGCAAGGGACGGCAGAGAAGCTATACAGCTTCTGCGGCGTGCGGCAGACCCAGCTGACACTAACATGCCGCCCGTTGACCTAATTATCGCCGACTGGATGATGCCTCGAGTAAGCGGGGTTAAGCTTCTGCAAACAATCAGGGCTGATGCAGACATTGGCCCAATGCCGTTCATGATGCTGACGTCTCGCAATGACAGCGAAGCCGTACAGGAGGCTATTGAGAATGGTGTCGACGACTATATAGTTAAGCCGTTCACAATCTCGCTTTTCACCACCAAACTGGAAGCTCTTTTAAAAAAGTATTTTCCCGAGCATACAATAGGCGCTAAGCCGTCCAGCTAGCGAACATCAAAACCCGGTTCGTTGATATTTCGAAACATCTGTATCGAGAAGCTTGGTAGTTTCACTCAATTGATGCAATATATCGGTTTTTGCTGAGTAAACCATTCGGCTAGGTGGTAAATGGATTATCTACAAAAGCTTGAGCAGCGAAGCATCTATATATTGAGGGAAGCCTACTACTCCTTTAGGCGGTTGGGGATGCTGTGGTCAATCGGCAAAGACAGCACAGTTATGCTTTGGCTCGCGCGCAAGGCTTTTTTCGGCCACGTTCCGTTTACGCTAATCCACATAGACACCGGTTTTAAAATCCCAGAAATGATCGAGTATCGAGATCAGCTCGTCCAGAGGTGGAAGCTCAATCTAATTTTCGGCCGCAACGACGAAGCGCTCGAATCGAAGCAAACCTTCCCGGACGGCGCGATTGACCGCCTGAGCTGCTGCTCACTACTTAAAACTGACGCGCTGCGCAGGACGATCGACGGAAGCGGTTCCAGGTATAGAGTGGATCCCGTCAATGGTTGCTACACTCCTTGTGACGACGCTACACCTTTTAGCGGCGTAATTGCCGGTGTACGCTCAGACGAGGAAGGAACGCGTTCCAAAGAGCGCTATTTTTCACCTCGAGGATTGGATTCCCAATGGGACATTGCGCAGCAGCCGCCCGAGTTATGGGATCAATATAATACCTCTTTCCCTCCAGGCACACATGTACGAGTCCACCCTTTGCTCGACTGGACTGAGCTGAACATCTGGGAGTACATCGAGCGAGAAAATATTTCCACTGTCTCGCTTTACTTCGACCAGGGTGAGGGCAAGCGCTATCGATCCTTGGGCTGTTATCCCTGCACAAGCCCGGTAGCATCGACCGCACGAACTCCGGGTGAAATAGTAGCTGAGCTGCGAGAAGGAAAGTTCTCTAGAATTGCTGAGAGAGCGGGCCGCGCTCAAGACAGTGCCGGCGGCGGTGGGCTCGAGAAGCTGCGCCGTGGAGGCTACATGTAATGCAACCAGAGCAGTCAAACGAACAGCTGCGGCTAGTTGTGGTCGGTCACGTCGACCACGGAAAAAGTACGGTCATCGGTCGACTACTCGCCGATTCAAATTCACTTCCGGAAGGAAAACTCGAGGAAGTACGAAAACTCTGCGCTCAGACTTCAAAACCTTTCGAGTATGCATTTCTGCTAGACGCACTGCGCGACGAGCGGGACCAAGGAATAACGATTGATGCTGCTCGCATCTTTTTTCGTTCCTCAAAGAGGAACTACATCATACTGGATGCCCCAGGCCATATAGAGTTCGTCAGGAACATGGCCACCGGCGCGTCGCAAGCTGATGCCGCAGTTCTCGTCATCGATGCCGAGGAGGGCGTCCAAGAAAACTCTAAGCGCCACGGCCATCTCCTTTCGATCCTCGGAGTTAAGAATCTTATCGTAGTAATTAACAAATGCGACTTGGTAGGATACGAAGAGGCAGCCTACATAGAACTCGAACGCAGCTTTACCGCCTATCTGTCTGAGCTGGACATCAAACCGCTGCACGTCATACCTGTTAGCGGTCGCGAAGGCGATAATATAGCTATCCGATCGACCAATATGGCCTGGTATGAGGGACTCAGCCTGCTGGAAGCACTCGATGCTGTCCCATCCGCGGCGAGTCTTAAGCAACTGCCGCTTCGCCTACCGATACAGGACGTTTATAAATTTACAAACTTTAACGACACTCGCCGAATAGTCGCGGGCAGAGTTGAAAGCGGAACGATAGCCTCTGGGGACGAAGTGCTATTTCTTCCTTCAGGTAAAAAATCCAGAGTGCTGAACATCGAGTCTTCGCCGAATGAAGTTGTGGAGCCGGGAAACTGCATTGGAATCACTCTTGAAGACAAGCTGTATCTCTCGCGAGGTGATGTTGTTTCCAAGATTGGAGAAACACCGCCTCGAGTTGCGTCCAGCGTTGAAGCCAATGTCTTTTGGCTCGGAGCTACTCCGCTGCAACTCGGCCAAAACTACACCTTCAAGATCCACACGGACGAGGTTTCAGGCCAGCTCGAACAGATCCACTGTCTGATTGACTCGCAAAATCTTGAACGTCAATCGGCGCACGGAGTCGTTCCGCAGAATTCTGTCGCTAAGTGTAGAATAGCTTTCCAGACTCCTGTCGCCTTCGATCCCGCTTCATCGATCGCCGCGCTTGGCCGTTTCGTAATTGTTGATGATTACCGTATATGCGGCGGGGGTATCATAGAAAGCGAGGTCGAATCCAAACAGACCGAACTATCGCGCTCAGGTGTAACTAGGGCGATTAAGTGGGC
>JAUIIP010000052.1 GCA_030431555.1 bacterium | reverse complement strand
CCAATGCAGTTGCGAAGAAAATACGACTCTGTGCAGTTCTTCGAGCTCTCACAAAACGCACAGCCGTAGCAGTGTTCGCAGTCGATGCATTCATAGCAAAGCTCACAATGGAATACCGACATGCAGTCTACGCAGTCGGTATTCCAGTTCAGCATGCGTGAGTGCATACAGCCCTGATTGCCGGAGGCCGAAAATATCATGTAGCAGTCCTTGTTGTTTGCAGCGCAATTCGTGAAGGTCGAGTTTTCGTTTTGTCCTTGCTGGATTCTCGCCATTTTCGGCACCGCACACAGCAGCTCGGCGAATTGCTCGAAGAACGGACGACCGAAGTCAAAATCACGACCGTAGTTTTCTCCGTCCCAGGCGTCACCCCACCAATATTCATTGTCTACTACGGTGAATGGGCAGTTTTGCCTGTGAAGCGAAAGGATGCGCTTTTCGCTCGCGTCGCCGCTGCGGTAGTGGAGGCTGCGCTCGTTTCTAAAGCACAACCTTCGCCGCAGTCGCTCCTCTGGGCATAGGGCTGGCTCAGGAACTTCCAACTGCTGATAGAAGGTCCTGTCGGCTGAAGTTATTTCGAATGTCTGTGCTGACACTGCGCACTGCTTCATCTCTAATACTCCTAGATTCGAAGGTTGCAGTGTTGGGCCCAACACGATTTTGGAGAGTATGCCTAAACCGAGAAAAGTTGTCATATTTGTCGACAAGACTCTTAATTAATGGGATAATATATGAAAATAACAGTAAATAAATGTTGTCGGAAGAATCGACAGATTTCGCTATGCAAACCGCTGCTCTGAAGAATTCACTAATCGCGCTCGGTCTGAACGAAAATGAAGCAGCGGTCTATATGGCGGCTCTGAGCACCGGTGCTTCGACCGTGCTCAATATCGCCAGGGCCGCGGATATCAAACGCACGACGACATACACGGTCATTGAGTCGCTGATGTCGAAGGGGTTAATGCGAATAGACGTGCAGGGGTTTAAGCGGCGCTACAGCGCGGAACCTCCGGAGAAATTGAGCGCAATCTTGGAAGAACGCCAAGCGCTGTTCTCCAAAATACTGCCTGAGCTGAATGCGCTCCATCGCCTGCAGGGGGAGGAGAGTTTAATTAAATTCTATCAGGGAAAGGACGGGACCAAAGAAGTTTACGAAGGGCTGCTGCGCGATGTGCGGTCCGGGGAAGACTACCTTGTAGTCTCTGACCAGTCACTGTGGTACGGGCTCGACCCGGAATTCTTCGAAGGCTTCATGCGCAGACGAGCTAAGCTCAAGATAAATATTCGCCTGCTGCTCATCGACAATCCGATTGCACGCGAATACCAGAAGAAGCAGCACGTATACAACGAGGAGATTCGTATTCTTCCTAAAACTACGGCGCTCACGACCAATCTAGTTGTAATTCCCAAGAAAGTAGTAATTCATCAAGTCGTGCCCCCGATATTCGCGATGGTCATCGAGAATAAGAGTGTTGTGCAAATGTGCCAGGAGCTGTTTCGCGTAATATGGGACACGGCGCAGGCTGATTCCTGAGGTGTTCTCTGGAATATTATTTGATTACAGCCAGTTAAGTTCCGTGGCGGCTGCATAGGTCGAAATCTAATTACTGAATTGTGGGAGGATTTTTGTTAGATCTCCCTCTAGGCTAGATTTTTATAGGCGCACGTTACACGGAAGGTAGAGAATGTCGGGAATTCAAAAGCTGCTCGTATGCAACCGCGGTGAAATCGCGATACGAGTTTTTAGAAGTGCAGTCGAGTACGGCTGCAGAACGGTCGCAGTCTACAGTTACGAAGACCGTTTTTCCCTGCATAGATTTAAAGCCGACGAAGCCTACCAAGTCGGCGAAGAAGGAGCCCCCGTTGCGAGCTACCTTGATATTGATGAAGTTCTGCGAATCGCTAAAAAGTCCGGCGCAGATGCTGTTCATCCCGGCTACGGATTCCTATCCGAAAAACGCGAGCTTTGCGCCAGGCTGGAAGCAGAAGGGATAACCTTTGTCGGCCCGACTCCAGAAGCGCTGGAAATCGCGGGCGACAAACGGAGAACTAAAGAGCTTGCAAAATCAGTCGGTGTGCCGACAGTCCCGGGTGCGATGCTCGGTGAGGGTGTATCCGCGCACGATCAGGCAGAAAAGATTGGTTATCCGCTTATCATAAAAGCTGCTTTCGGCGGAGGCGGGCGCGGTATGCGAATCGTCAAACGCGCTAAGGATCTAGATGCGTCGATAAGCGAAGCGTCTCAGGAGGCGGGGGCTGCGTTCGGTGCCCCCGATGTCTATTTAGAGCGATATATCTCAAGACCCAAACACATCGAAGTTCAGCTAATGGGGGACGGCCGGGGCGGTGTCATTCACCTTTACGAGCGTGACTGCTCAGTCCAGCGGCGGCATCAAAAGCTCGTGGAGTACGCTCCAGCGATAGCTCTGGAGGATGCTCAGAAGCAGAAGCTCTATGATTACGCACTCAAGCTGGCTTCTGCGCTCAAGCTAAGATCACTGGCGACCGCAGAGTTCCTCGTTGACGAGTCGGGAGAGATTTTCTTCATCGAAATCAATCCACGCATTCAAGTTGAGCACACGGTGACGGAGGAGATAACGGGGATCGACCTAGTAAAGTCACAGCTGCAGATTGCGTTTGGCGCTTCCCTGGCCGAACTTGGTCTGGAGAGCGGCGCGCCGAAACCAAGTGGAGTGGCAATTCAGTGCAGAATTACGACTGAAGATCCCAGTAACGGCTTTATGCCGGACTACGGCAAGATCGTCGTCTACAGATCCGCGTCGGGCTTCGGTATCCGCTTGGATGCGGGTTCAGCCTATGCCGGAGGCTCGGTGACGCCGTTTTACGACTCGATGCTGGTGAAAGTTACTGCTCATGGCAGAACTATGAGTGAGTCAGCTCGCAGATTGAGTCGTTCGCTGCGCGAGTTTCGGATTCGTGGTGTTAAGTCGAACGTGCAGTTTCTAGACAAGCTGTTGCAGCATCCGGTTTTTCTCTCCGGGGACACCAGAACTACTTTTCTTGAGGAGCACCCCGAAGTGCTGGAGCTGCCGCGTCGGCGAGACCGTGCAAACCGCATCCTGCGCTTCATCTCGGAAACAACAGTAAACGGTCATGAGTTGATGCCTGACTTGGAGCGGCCAAAGGATATCGGGATTATTAAGGTTCCACAGGTTCCCGCGGAGCGATCGGCACCGGCGCTCGAAGAACTGCCGGGCTGGCGCAGCCGTCTTCAACAGCTCGGCAAAAAAGCTTTTTTAAAGGCGGTGCGCGACGAAAAAACGGTGCTGACAACAGATACAACATTTCGTGACGCCCACCAATCGCTACTTGCTACTCGAATGCGAACCTTCGACATGCTTAAGGTCGCGGAGCCGCTGGCCCGCAATGCGCCGGAGATTTTTTCTCTTGAGATGTGGGGCGGCGCTACGTTTGATGTTTGTTTGCGTTTTTTGCGGGAAGATCCCTGGATGAGAGTCGAGCGGCTCCGCGAAAAGATCCCGAACATCCTGTTTCAAATGCTTATTCGTGGTGCGAACGTGGTCGGATACAAGAGTTATCCCGACAACGTCGTGCGCAGGTTCGCCAAGGAAGCGCATAGAACGGGGATAGATATTTTTCGGATTTTCGACTGCTTTAACCAAATCGAGCAAATGCGGCCGGCGATTGAGGCGGTTCAGGAAGCAGGGGCGATTGCAGAGGTCTCCATTTGCTACACGGGCGACGTGCTGGCAGAGGAGAAAAGGAAGAATGCGGGCGAGGCAAGCAAGTTTGATTTGGATTATTATTTTGCGCGCGCAGAGGAGTGTGTCAACGCCGGTGCAGATATCATCGCGATAAAGGATATGGCCGGACTGCTGCGCGCACCCGCCGCAAAACTGCTTGTCAGCGAACTGAGGCGCAGAGTCGACGTTCCAATTCACCTCCACACGCATGATACCGCCGGAGGTCAGATCGGGACTTACCTTGCGGCCTCTGATGCTGGAGTAGATGTTGTCGATTGTGCTTTTTCCGCGATGTCCGGCGTTACTAGCCAGCCTTCTCTGGAAGGATTTGTTGCTGCGCTTGAGAATACTGAACGTGCAACAGGTATGAGCGTAGAAAGGTTAGCGCCATTTAGCTCATACTGGGACTCGATCCGTCGAATGTATGCGCCGTTTGAGAGCGACCTTAAGACTGCGACCGGCGAGATCTACATTAATGAAATCCCGGGTGGCCAGTACTCGAACTTTCGACCCCAGGCAGCCAGCGTGGGCCTTGCTGATCGCTGGGCAGAGCTGAAGCAGGCTTATGCTGACGTTAACGAATTGTTCGGTGGGATCGTCAAGGTTACACCGAGCTCAAAGGTTGTGGGTGACTTGGCCTTGTTTCTGGTTGCCAACAACCTTACTGCAAAGGAGTTTGCCGAGCGGGCGGATACTTTGGACCCGCCTGCCAGTGTGCTGGAGTTTTTCCGCGGTGAGATTGGGGTGCCTCACGGCGGCATACCCGAGCAGCTTCAGAAAAAAGTGCTGCGCGGCGCGAAGCCGCTCGAAAGCAGGCCTGGTGATTCACTACCTGATGCAGATATCGAAGCGGCTCAGAAAGAAGCTGCCGAGCTGCTAGGCAGGCCCGCTGAGATCACCGATGCCTTGAGCCTCTTATTGTATCCCAGAGTTTTTAAGGATTATGCCGCAGCGAGGAGTGACTTCAGTGATGTCTCACTGCTGCCGTCTATGACGTTTTTCTATGGTCTGGACGAGTCTGAAGAGATCCACGTTGATATTGAACAGGGCAAGCGACTGTTTATCCAACTCGTAGCAGTGAGCGAGCCGGATGAAAGCGGTGAGCGCACGGTTTTTTATGAGCTTAACGGTCAGCCGAGAAATATCGTCGTGCGCGACCGCAAGATATCCTCGGCAGTTGAAGCGAGAGAAACTGCCGAGCCCGGGAATGACAATCATGTAGCTGCGCCGCTTGCCGGGGCTTTGGTGGAAATGTCAGTTTCCGCAGGTGACTCGGTCAGCGAACACGAAGCCCTGTTTACTATTGAAGCGATGAAGATGCAGACGATTGTCCATGCGCCCAAGGGCGGAGTGGTAAAAAGAGTGCTGCTTGAGGAAGCCGCAAGGGTTTCGGCAGGGGATTTGGTTGTTGAGTTAGAATAGTTCTGTGGATGTGGTTTGGCAGGCGGGCGGAGGCGCTAGCAGCGCGCGTCCGGGGCCCGCTCCATGTATAAAAGATCTCTCAGGCGAGCCTGACGTTTAGCGTTATTTCCCAAGCTCGTTAACTGACAGTTCGTCTCTGAGGATCGAACTCGGCACGCGGCGTGGTGGCTAAAGGCCCGCCTAAGGGGCTAAACTTCGCCCCGATGTGCGGGGCTTGAACCACCGCACCGCCTGTTAGGCAAAGATCGCGAATTAGAACTAAAAGTTAAACGAGAAGTTGAGATTCATGCTGAAGCGTTCGGCGAGTTCCGACTCTCCGCGAATCCTCCGATAACTCTCAAACCTCTCGTCTAGCAGGTTGCGAAAAGCCAGGGCGACTGCACCGTGGCGCTTCGGCAGCTGATAGCCCAACACTGCGTCGAGCAGCCAAAAGTCGTCTTTGTCGGAGAAGCGCAGCACGCCGCCGAATTCCTGGCGCTGGTGGCGAAATGCCGCTTTAGCTCGTGCGAAGAAACCACTAGTATCGAAGTAATTCAGTCCCAGCCCGGCTACATTCGTTGTCGTGCTGTTCTTAGAGACGGTGCGCTCAAGCTCAGTAAAGCTGTAGTCGAGCGAAGCGGTAAGCCGTTTGCCGATTACTTGATATAAATACCACCTGGCGCGGTGTTCATCGAACTCGTCTACTTCGCTCTCAAGACCGAATTCACCTTCGGGGTCCAAGTCGATTTCGGGTTGAGTTATCTCTGAGCTGATATCGCGGTAGTTGTATTCCAAGCCAGTGAAGGTTTTGCTAGACAAGCGGTAGTCGACGCCGCCGCCGTAGAAATCGAATGAGCTGCCGGGGAAGTCGTCGAACACTTGATTGAAACCACCGACTAAAGTCGGTTCGATCAGGAAAGTTCCGCCTTGAAACGCGCGCGTCAGGTGCTTGAAGTATGCGGCGCGAAAGGTCCAGTCGCCGAGATATGCCATAGCGCCGAACTTAGGATTAACCTTGCTAACAGTCTCGATGTCATCTGTCAGAGTAATGTCATTATCTTCTGTGAAGAATTCGAAACTGTTGTATGTCGCACCGGCGTTGATATCCAGCCAATCAGCTGCGTGAAGTGTGGAGTACAGATAGGCGGCCCAAAGATTACGATTTGTCGAAACGCTTGATTCTTCAAACTCGGTCCCGTCGCTAAATGTGAACGTCTGGGATACGTTGAAATGAAGATTCGTGTAGTTCCCGCCTGTTACAAGAGAAAGATATTCACTGTCCCAAATGTGCTGCAGCTCCGCAACGGTTTCGCTTGAGTCTCCATCGCCAATTTGCCGCTCGATTTCTACTAAATCTTCCAGTCCTTCGGCCGGGTCGATGTCCGTCTCGTCACCGAATTCATCTTCGAACTCGTCAATCGCATCGAAAAGTCGAGTAACGTCATTCACAAGACGATTGTCGCTAAACGTTGTTCCGACAGTCGCTATCAGCTGTCCACCATCATCGCCCAGGCGCTGATTGACTCCGGCACGCGCTATTACTGAATCTGTGGTTTGTTCGATTTGAAGTTCGTCGGGATCGTCTTGATCGTCCCTGACCCATCCGGCACCGACTTCCCAGATTAGGCGTGTGTTGGGAGTTAGCTGGTATCGGCCGGTGTGTCCCAGAGTGTGCAGACGGTTAATCTGATCGTCGTCGAAACCGTTGTCATATGTGAAATTGTAGCGAAAACTCCAAGCCAACTTACCGTCTGAGCCCGCGGTCGATGGTCCACCATCAAAGCGTTCGGCAGCTGATTCGTAGTTGCCTCGCACGCGATAGCGAATGACGGGTCGATCGAATAAAGCGGAGTATTCGTTGAGACCAGCCGGATTGTTGATGTCGTTCGAAACGATGCTGTTGTAGTTAACCGGAACGAGCAAATTTGCAATGAGATCTTCAAAAGTCGAGACATCATCCAGCAGCTCGCGCCCGTTGTATGCATCAGAGAGAAGGTAGTGCGCCGAGTAGTTGCCGTAATCGCGATTGATTGCCTTAGATGCTTCGATTCGCGCGAGCTCTTCAAAACCTAAGCGGTCAAACACCTGCGCCAATCCTGTAGAGCGCACGCTGGCATCTTTGTCGAGAAGATAACGTGAACGAAATGCCGCTCGATTATCGTTGCGCTCAATCGAGCTCTGAATGTCCTCGAGAGCTTCGACCGGCCGATGTTGTGAAAGCCTGAGAAATGAGCGATACAAAAAAGGCGTCGGATCGTTGGGGTTTAGTTCAATCGCTCGTCGAAATTCTTTCTCGGAAAGGTTTCCATTTTCTTCCTCAAACAGTGCTTTACCGAGGTAGCTTCTATACAGAGAATATTGCGGGTCCAAATGCGCAGCGTTTTCAATTTGCCTGCGTCCAGCTTCAAGTTCCCCGTCGTGAATTAAGGCAAGACCCAGGCCAAGACGAGTGTCGGGGAGTGTGGGATCGAGTTCCACGGCCGAGAGAAACAGATCCTTGGCAGTTTCGGTTTCTCCTCTCATCATCGAGGCAAAGCCTAGCAGTGTTTTTGCGTACGCGTCCGCACTCCCGTTAGACAAAGTATTCTCGATAATCTCTATTGCAGCATTGATTTTGCCCCTGCTAAGCAGCAGCTCCGCTTTACGCAGTTTTAAGTTGAGCGAATCCGGATCGAAGGCGAGCGCCGCATCTATTTCGCTTGCTGCACCCCTTAAATCTGAATCTACCTGGTGAATTAGGGACCTGACGTATGCCTCGGCGGTGCTCTGCGCCGGCAGTGCGCGGATTGCAATTGCCCTGGCTCCGGAAATGTCTCCCGCAACAAATTTTATCAGTGCCCTCTGAGCTAAAAGGGTCGATTCTAATCGGGTTCGTATTTCGGTATCCGTTGATGGAAGTCGACGTTCGCCCTCTGAGATGGCTTCTAAGGCTTCGGACACTGCGCCTCTAGACAATAGTAGTCCCGCGCGAAGGATGAACAACCCGCTTCCAGCTCCCGCCGCCGCTGATTCAAGCCTGTCAAGGGCTTGATTGACTTGGTTTTTCTCAGTGAGAAGTGCTGCCTGTGCTACAGCGGTTTTCCAAGGCTCTTTACCTGTTGTCTGTAGAGCTGCTGCGCCCTGTGTTTGCTTCCAGCGCGGATCGGAGGCCGCATGGAAACTCAAGAATACATCGGCAATGTCCGCGTAGCTTACGACTGATGGATAGTACAGTGCCCAAGCTGCGCTTCCAGCAGGTGCGACGACGGTTCTGAGTCTGGGAGCGAGTCCTGCAGCCGCCACGATCTCCTCACCTTTATTCGCGATTACGCTGCCGTACTGGTTACTCGCTTCGACGCCGCCGTCTATGACCGTTATTCTGGTTTCAGCTTTAGTAACAGAAACAACGAATTCGGTGCCTCGAACGGATGCAGACACTGTCGGAGTTTCAATGGTTGGAAACTTCTTTGAGCCGCGGCTGAAAAAGTGTGCTTGGCCCGAGTTGAGTTTTATCGACTCCCGAATTACGAATTTTGTGCGCTGGTTTAAACGCATTAGGAAACCGTCATGAAAACGTATTCCTGCGCGGCTTTTAACGCCGGTCCTTACCACATCGCCCGCGCTGAATTCCGTTCCGAGGCGTGCATTGATCCAAGTGCGTCCTGAAGTCTGAGACGTTTGAACGGAGCCCTGTGTCGAGAAAAGGGCTGCGACAGAATCTGCTGCCTGGGCATTGCTGCTGAGCGCAAGGATCGCGTTCAGCGCTGCTAAGGTCACTAATTTTCGCATTATAGCCTCGCGACGCGTTTTGCTTACTTACCGACCTTATTCAGATTATTGTCGACCTCAGGTGGTCGCAAGATATTGCTCTGCGCGTGCGCGCAAGCGGTGAGCTAGGCTTCAATTAATCATCTATTTTCTCGGCTAATTTTGGTGTTTGGCTCGCAACGGCCTGAAACTTCTCTTGAACTAGCTCGATTTCTCCTTCGAGTTGTGTCGCATTGAGGAGGCTCGAAACATACGCGATGTTTACAACCAGCGGATCGAAACACGGAAACTCTAATTCGCGTTCTGACAGTTTACGCTTAAAACTTGCGCTGCCTGCAGCGGGGCTAGCCAGCAGGATGCTTTTATAGTTAAGACCTCTAGCTAATTGAACACCCTTGTCTAAGTCTTCAATCTGCCGTCCGCTAATAACCAAGCGATCCAGAAGGCCTTGTACGTCTTTCGAAGCCAAGCGGGCGGAGGTGCGATCGTTAAACAGTGATTCACCGAACTCTAAGATTACGAAGCCGCCCTCGCAGCTGGATTCGAGCAAGGTTTGATACACCTGCCAAAACAGTAAAGCGGCAGTGTCGTTATCGAGGCCCCGAGTGGTCGGGTAGCCGAGTTGGACATAATCTGCAACATGATCGGCTCCGGCCGCCCTTAAGAGACGAAGTTCACGTCTGGCGGCATTTCCGCTGACACGTCCCGCCGTAACTGTTTTGCCCGCGGAGGCAAGTGCGTAAACGAGAGCCTTTGTAGCCGAAGACCAGCCCGAGATGTCATGCAGATAGCGGTCGGCAGCGCAATTGACCACACCGATAACTTTACGTGACTGCTTTGACTTAGTTACGACTGGGCGCCAGCGCTGCTTGCCGTACTCCGAGGTGTTGACGATACTGCCGCCCTCATCACGAAAGCACGACTTAAGCAAGACAGTGGTAAAGCGCTCTGTGCTCCCTTCCTGTCGGCTGACTAAGCCGATAGTTCCGCCTGTATTTAGAAGCTCCAGTTCAGAATCTAAATGGAGCTTGTTTCCGGGCTGGGACGTGAGATCCGCACAGGAATGTGCAGGCGCTGCGACAGCCAGTAGTTGAGTGCCGGGGAATATCGGGATGCAGCATCCGTAGGAATCTTCGACAAAGGTCGAGCGGCCGACACTTGCAACCTCCACCAACAAAACGTCGCCGACACTCGGCTCGGGGGGAACTTCTGCGAACGTCGAAAAAGCTTCCGGAGGCACAGGTATACACGAGCAGGGATAAATCCAGGTCGAAAACCTCCGTGCGGACACTTCGGTTCCGGCTGCAAAATCATTCCATGGTTCTACGACTGAGTTCATTATCGCGCTATAGGGCTCTGATCAGCCAATGAGATCTGCCGCTTTCACGTGTTGTAATTACATCCTGCGCCATTTCCATAGGAGCCACATGTTTAGCGGCCCAGTCGATCAAGCTACGTAGTGTGGGCAGCGAAAGGTGATGCATTACAACACGTTCGGCGCTAGCTTGCAGATTTCCAGCCTTAGTTATTGCCTCTTGCCCAATTAGACCGAGTTCACCGGACGCGTATTCAATGTAGTGTTCTAAGTCTCTTTCGCTGGAGGGACGAAGATAGTCGGCAATTAAGTGCTCAAGCGTGGTGTCGATGTCCGCGTCTGTAGTTTTGGGAAGGGTGAGGTATATCAGCCCACGCGGTTTTACTACTCGCGTCCAGTTCATCAAGGCTCGAAGTGGATTGCTGGTTTGGTGCAAAACGTCTACAGCAATCAGGAAATCGTAGCTGTCGTCGATAACTCCGCTCAAGGTCTCGATGTCGGTGCGGAGGTCCGGCCGTGGTAAACTTCCGGCACCATTAGCTGCGCTAGACCGTCTTACCCCCGGGGATTCGATTATCGTTAGCAGCAGGTGCTCACTCAGTTCAATCGAGTTCGTAGAAAGCTGAATTCCCGAACCTCGGAGCGCAGTCGGCAGCTCCTCAAGCCACTGGTCACCGAGCTTAGATAAGATGTTTTGCTTTGGTGCGCCGCCAAGGGTGCGATCGACTCGTTGAGCGAGACCTCTTACGCTCGAACTGAGTTTTCCGAGAGTATGAGCAGCATGCTTCGGAGCACTACGGGAGTCCGGGTGCAGCAGCATGGCCAAATTAGCTTTTAGGGTATTAACGATCTCTCGCCTTTCATCTGAGTTCGAAGAACCCAGAAGGGCTGCAGGAGCCGCGAGGATTCTCAGAGCGATGCCGAGTCGGACGACAATGTGCAGTCCTAAGTTCGAGAGCGCGCCATGATGCTTTTTCCAATATCTAAATAGGTTTGGATACCAGGCTCGCACAAATCCGCTGCGCTTGATAACGGATAGGCTGTAGCCTCCTTCATGAACGACTCTGGCCTTAGGACAAATAACTGCGCGCCAGTTGGATTCGGCTAAGCGTCTACAGAAGTCTACATCTTCATACCAGGCCGGCCAGAACTCTTCATCAAACCCTCCAAGTTCGAGAAACGCCTCTCGACGTATCATTATACACGCGGCAGCGGGTTGTTCGACTACTAGAGGCTGATTCGCCTCGTAGGGCAGGGCGGAAATCTGTCGCCGGAGCGCGGATTGGAGCCGCCAATCTTGGGCACTTAGGCAGCGCTGCCGGCTTGTCCACGGATTGCTAGGCCAAACGGCATGAAGTCCAAGTGATTCTGCTGCGACGGAAGCAAGTGAAGGGAAGCGACGCACTGTAAATCCGCTCTGAACCTCTCCTAAAGGATCTGTCAGCACGGCCGCGGCTAGTCCGATATTGTCGAACCTGGAAAGCTGTTCGCATAATTCTTCTACCGCTGGGGATGACATTACTACGTCCGGATTAAGGATGAGTGCGGCGTCAAATTCAACGTCTGCCAGCGCTTTGTTTATGCCGCCTGCGAAGCCGAGATTTCGCTCCTGAAAGTTAAACGAAACGCGTGGGTTATTCTTGTAGGAGGCTTCTAGTCGCACGGCGCTAGCGTCGGCGGAAGCGTTGTCCAAAACGACAACTTCTAAATGGCGTGCATGCTGAAGTTTGCGTGCAGTCTGCTCCAGGGCAGAGACGCATGCATTCAGACGGTTGCCTGCATTGTAATTTATGATAACAGCGCGAACCGTTTTGATATGCTTGCCGGGGCGGCCGGCTTCGAGAGCAGGCTCCGCAGCTGCCGCAGCGCCAAACCAATGTCTAAGTGCCCCGGGGGCCGCTCTGCGTGAACCCTGCTGGAGCCGGCTGCGGCGCGTCATTTCACCCAAGCGTGAAAATGCTTCTTTCAGTGCCGGCAGCGAAGAGCGCTCAAGCGTTGCTACTGCTCCGAGAACGAGCAGGTTTCTCCACGTTGTAGCTGGTATGCATGACCAGCAGTCGCGTAAATTAAAATTGCCGAACTGAAGGAGGAAGCGATTGCGAACACCGAACGCGTTTATTTTGTCCGAAAGTTGAGAGCGCCTTTCGGGGGTGACGCGTCTTACATGGTAGGCGCAGGCGCTCGGAACATATCGGCAACGCCAACCACTGAGCTGTAGCCGCCAGGCTAGGTCGGCGTCCTCACGAAACGCGAAAAAGCGTTCGTCGAAAACTTCTGCTTTCCTGTCAGCAACTAGAAAGTCCTCTATAGCATCTACTTTCAGAACTAGCAGCGCGCCGGTTCCTCCAAACACATATTGCGGCTGGTCGAACTGTCCTTGGTCAAGCGCGCCGCCTCCGCGGTCGAAGTGCCGAAAGGAGCCGGTTAAATACATACCCGCGGCATCGAGTGTCGGCGGACTTACCGCCTCGAGCCTCTTGTCAGCTCGCAGAAGTTTAGGCGTTGCGGCCGCTGCGGAGGCGTCGCTCTCCAGCGCACGTACTAAGTGGGCTAGGGTATCCTTTCTAAGACCTAGGTCAGGATTGATGAATGCAATGTAGTCGGCCGAGCAATTTAATGCTCGCTGGTATGCTTGGTTATGCGCTTCGCAAAAGCCGGTGTTTTCGTTAAGGCAGCGAACACTGAGCCGCTCAGACTCCAGTTTGCGCAGCAAGGCAGGAGTGTCGTCGCTGGAGTTGTTGTCGGTTACCTCACATAGAAGCTTTCCCGGAGCGAATCCCTCGGTCGCCAGAAGGTCTCGAACACAATGATCAATCGTGTCTGCGCTGTTGTAGCTGACTACATGAGCAAGCAGCCGTACGTTTAGCGCGTTGCTGCTCACAATCTACTGGAGTTCCTTTGTCTGACAGCTGGTTCTGATACAGAGCCCTAGCTGGGTTAATCTCTTTCCGGCGTATACCGCCCCGATTAAGGGATAGGGGCTGGCCTTAGCCAACCAGGGGAACACATTGGGCTTGTTGGTGTCCGTTTCACTTGACTCGAGTTCGATCATAAACATCTTGCCGTCAGAGTCCGTCATTGGCGGAGTGGTGATCGAGACCCATTGACTGTCGTGAATACGATCACCGCCTATTTCGGCTTCTGCAAGCAGTTCGCGTTTGCTCTGCTCGGAGGGAACGTCTCGCAGTCCAGCCTCGGGATAGACGAAAAGCTTAGCATTTAAAGACTTACAGCCTCGACGCTTGTGCGTTGCCAGCTTGCACGATACTGAGTTGAGACCAGGCATGCGGCAGACGAAGAACTGCTGGAAAGTTTTTCCTTGCTCAATGGGAAAGTCCGCTAATTCCGGACTGTCAATCAAAAGGTCTGTGCGCTGAGGGCGCTCATGCTGTCCACCTTCTATTAGGCGCAACAGTGGGTGTACTGCTTTGTCCCAGGCAAAGTGCGCGGCCGCTAGTCGCTGCGCTCCCGCCGATTTGGCTGCTACCAGCTCCGGGCTTTCGAAGATTTCGGCAAAAACCGCATCGAGCGAAGCCGGATCGGAGGGGTTCACCAGCCATCCGGCGTCAAATTCCTTTATTAAGGAGCCAAGATCGGCGAAGTCATTATAAATAGTCGGAAGTCCTGCCCAAAGGTAAGTAGTGGAGCGGATAGTCATGGCCAGCTGGCGCTCGAGGTTCCAGCCCATGACGTCCAGCGCGATGTCGGCGCAGCTCATCTCATCGGTAAATTTTTCGAAGGGAAGCATCGGCTTCACTTCAATACGCTCGTTTCGACTTAGCTCTTCAAAAAGAGATCCATAGCTGCCGACATCAACATCGTAGTTAGGATGTTTGCCGCCAATTAGGGTTAAAGAGCCTGCGCAACGTTCCCTAAGTGTCTTTGCTAAGCTTCTGAGGCCAGCGCTGGGGTCCTGCCACGGCAGAAAGACGCCCCCAAATAGAAACCGCGGAAAGCCTTCTTTGTTGAGCGGCTTACGTTTCGGCAGATTGGGAGACAAAGGCATGGTGATAGTGATGGTGCGCTCATCCGGTTCACTAATTCCCGCGCGGGACATATAAGAGTAAAAGTAAGCCTGCTGGCTGGGTCCAGAAACGATGAAGTAGTCAGCAGAGGCCAGCACCGAAAGTTTAGCCAGTAGAGCAGATTGTTGATCCGGTGCTTTCTGGTAATGGCGCTCAAGCATATGCGGTCCGGCTAGATCAACGATTACCGGCTGGTCGGGACGTACTCGAGCAGCATACGCCGGCCAGTGGCCGCATATCACCGCGTCAGGATCAAGGTCGGCGATGATATCCGCTTGGTTGAAGGAGTCGAAGGCGGTTTGTTCGATTTCTGAAATCCTTTTTTGGATTTCGCTGGGAAGAGCGGCGAGATCGTTCTTGGATTTCATTCCAGCGATTGCGGCGCTAGGAGCAGATATTAGTACCTCGTGTCCATGACAGCGAAGTCCCTCTGCGATTCCATAGGTCCTTAGCGCCGTTCCGCTCGTCGGCAGACCGGGTAGCGGCGGAATGTCGGTGGTAAATACTAGTATTTTCATGTAATGAGATACTCGACCGAGAGACCCAATCAGCTAGACGAGACCCGGTTTATATACCCATAATTTTTCAAATGAAAGTCCTGCTTTTCACTAACGATCTTATGCCGTTCACCGAACTGCCCACTTCTGAGGCAGCTCAGCGCTGTTTGCAGTTGAAGTCAGGGCTGGAACGAAGCGGGATAGAGGTTTTAGTTTCGATGCCGCGTCATCTGGCAACTGGTGAAGTGCTGGATAAGCTTCCGAAGGAGCTGGCGCGGCTGATGTGGACGCACGAGTCGCAGGCACAAATAATTTCTAGAACCGAACCTGACTTGGTTTTGTATTCGTGCGGTTGGCAGCACGTTGAGTTGCAGGCGAAGCCCTCAATGCCTTTGATTCTCGACTTACACGCTGAGCGAGTCCAGGTTTGTGAACAAGTTGACTCCCTATTGAATGCGTTCTCAATGGCAGACGGACTGCTCATTTCAGATCCTGCCTTGAAAAATTATTTTTATGGCTGGCTCGTGCAGGCGGGGAGGATTCCTGATGATCGCAGAATGATCCAAATGGTTTCAGACGAAGAAATCGATACCGATAAGCTCGCAGAGCATCTGCGGACCGTTAAACTACGTAAAGCTTCACAGCCGTTTTACGGCTCTGTCCATCCGAAAGCAGATTACGTGAGAGTTATCGGTGATGCGCGGCGGGTCGAACTTAAACGCGGCGACGCGGTTTCGCAGCGCTTCATCGTTCCAGAGGCGCATACAGGCTGTTTGGAGCTGAGGGTATTCGATATTTCTCAGGAGGCCGCATCGTCGCAAGAGATCCTAGATCTCGAGCTGCGACTTGGCAGCGGTAAGGTTCTTCGACGTAAGCAGTTTAAACTTAAGGATCTTTTAGGAAAGGGGCGTCTCCAAATTCGCTTTCCTGCTTCCTTTAGCTCCCTGGGTGGTGAAGAGGCAGTTGTTTCGCTAAGTATAGGGGGCAGCGGGCCGGGCCCTAAGCTGTTGTGCGTAGCCGGGGTGGCGAGTGCGCGATTTCCGCTTATATCTGATTTAAGTTGGCAGTCTGGCGCCCGGGAGGAGAGCAGCGCTGAGTCCATTGCCTTGGCACTTAGTTTTAGCCCCGGCGATCAATCCCGGTTGTATCGGGCTCGGCAGCTTATACGTAGGGCCGTCTGGCTGGTGCGCCGCGGTGAGTGGAAAAGGGTCGCTTGGGCAATTCGCCGCAGAACTTCAATGCTCGGCTCGATTGCTCGAGGCAAACTGGTCCGTTCGGGGTGATGGTGATTATGAGAGAAGGAAACGCAGAATTGGAATTCAACCAGCAGCAGACGTCGGATGAGAATGAGTCGACCGGTAGAGAGGAGACCATTTACACCAGGCGCTTTTCGGCTCAGCAAGACGAGTCTAAGCAGCAACTCTGGCAGACTCTGTGCGAGCAGTTTTTCAGCCGGTATATCGCTAAGGACGCCGTCGTTGTCGATCTCGGTGCCGGGGACGGATTTTTTATCCGCAATATAAAAGCCGGCAGGCGTATCGCGGTCGACATTAGTCCGCATGTTAAGCAGCTGGAGAAGGCCGGAGTAGAAGTGATTCAGTCACCT
>JAUIIP010000331.1 GCA_030431555.1 bacterium | reverse complement strand
CGTCGAAGTAACCGTCGGCTGTCCAGAGCAGGCCAGCCGCGTCGACGTAGTCACTGCCGCCGCTATTGATCATGGTAACAGCTTCGCCGCTCGAGGAACTGCCGCTAGACGAACTAGATGAACTCGAAGAGCTGGAACTGGAACTAGAAGAGCTGCTTGAGGAGGAGCTGCTCGATGAGCCTTGTGCGTCAATGAACTTTGCTACTTCGTTAGAGAAGCCGCTTTCCTGTCCACTGTCATTATAAGCGGTAACGGCAAAGTAGTAGGTGGTGCCTTCTTCAAGCGAGGGAACAGTGAAGGACGTCTGACCTCCGACGTCGAGACTCGAGTCGTAAGTGCCGGCGCTTGTGCCGTAGTAGACTTTGTATCCTGCCAGGTCAGGTTCGGAATTAGCGTTCCAGTACACGACTGCCGATCCCGTTTGTGCATACACGGTCGACGGCGTCGACAGCGCGAGCAGCGCTACCAGCAAACTGATACCCAAGCAGAACCTTCTAAAGATCACGGCAATCCGTGCGTCCTTCAAAAAAAGCGATTAAAAACCTATCAGCGAGAGCCCTTAGAGAATGTACGTGAGAGCCCTCATTTGAACACGCTTTAAATCAGATGAAGATAACATCGGATCGGCTCAAAAAAAGGTTTAAGGTATAAGAAGCAAATAAATTCATACAGATTAAAACAGTTAGAGACATCAGTGAAAACAATAGGTTAGCAGGCCATTTTTTAAAGAGCGGAAAGCTGACTAATTTTTTGGGTGTAGTTTTACAACCACAAGGGTTAGCTGAGGTAATACAATTTCCTCTTGATAAGGCCTTTTTCTGAGCCCAGATTGAGGTTTTCCAGAAAGCGATGTAAATGATCTGCTCAATTTTCCAGCAGTCGGGGCTTGGGGATGGAGCGTTTCTACACAGGCAAAGCTTGGTCTGTCCTTTATTGGGCGCTGTTTGCGGCGGCAGCGCTGTGCGCGTCTCTGCGATTAATCGCACTAATGACTGCTCTGCCCACGTCATTCCTCCGAGATGACTTCAACCATTACTACGCAACAGCGTGGCTGCTTAAATCCGGCTCAATTCCCTACGGTATTTCCTTTACGAATTTGGCGCTCGGCGCGCCGTTTCAGTGGACTGAATACACACCGATGGCAACTAACCCGCCGGTGCTTGCGATGCTGACAGTCCCCTTGGCTATTTTTGGCCCGCTGACAGCGTGGCTTATTTGGGAATCACTTGTGGTGGTGTCGCTGTCGCTTAGCTTTGGGCTGGTCCTTCGCGAGCTGCAGCCGCGGCTTTCTCGACGAGCGCTTTTGCTGGTTCCATTGTTAATCCTTTCTTCTGCGGCTGCCTGTAGGTTAGTTGAGCATGCTCAAGTGCAAGCCTTAATTCTTCTTGCGGTTGTGCTCGGCTGGGCGCTTGCGAGAAGACATCACTGGGCTGCAACGGCTGTGCTTTGGGGCTTCGCCGCTGCAATAAAGTTCTATGCTTGGCCCATGCTGCTGATTCTACTGAGAAAGGATTTTAGAACTTTCGGATTGGGTGTCTTAAGCTTCACTGTTGTCTCACTGCTGCCCGCAGCTTTTTACGGTTGGGATATCTATCAAGGCTTTACGGCCAGCGCCTTTCCGATTCTTAGAGATGCGTTTTATCATCTCGGACACAATATGAGTGTTGGCCGCAGCGTCGCGCAATTGTTCAGTGTGGCAGGTCTGCTGCCGGAGGCTTATCCGCTGCGCCACTTTATTGCGAGCACCGCTGTCCCTTACCTGCTGCTGGCGTGTGCCGCATTCTTCGTCGTCGATAAGATTCGCTCAACTATGCACCTCGACTTCCTTGTCTCCTTAGTTTGTGCTTGGGCTTTTCTTTGTTCGCCGACCGCCTGGACGAACTATACCGTCGCTCTGTTCTTTCCGGCTTTGGTAATGCTTGCCTATTCTGAATCAAGCGTATTGCGTCTCATGCTTGTCGCAGGCTGGGCTGCACTTTTTGTTTCTCCGCTGCCGGGATCGATATTGATGCCGATTGAAGCTGATCTTTACTACGGCTTGCTTCGAGTCAGTTTCGCGCTTTCGCTGTTGGCGCTTACGATCGGCTCTTGGGCATGCTGCACACAGAGGCGCACCAGCGTTTCTAGCGAAAAGCTTGAGCCTAAGAGCGACCCATTTCTTCCTGCGCGGCCCCAGCTCGCCGCCTAAATTACGCTTTCTCCACTACGGGCAGACTCGCAGCTGATCAGGTTTTGTCTTGTAAATACAAGGCCTTACCGAGGGAGCTCATACTGAAGCAATCTCCTCAAAAAAGGCGATTAGAGGGTGATTCGCAAATGGGAGGTTAGAGTTGCGATGGCTGGTCTATTAAGAATTCGAAAAAACGAACACGGCAAATTGCCGCTTGGTTTTCTGCTGACGATTTTCGTCGGCTTGATACTTGCCCACTCGATGGTTACAGGTCTGGCAAACCTAAGCGGACAGGCTGAGGCGCTTGATAAGCATACCCAAGCGCCCGATCCAATCGAGCAGGCGATCGACTATGTGAAGTCGTTCTTCGAAAAAGAAGAGCCGCAAAAACCTTCCTACACTCCTTATCAGACGTCAGACTACTACTATCCGTATGGACGCTAGTACCGCGCTCCGCTCGAGTCAGTTTTAAGCCGCGCGTTTGACCTCGTCTGAGATCGGCGTAGAAAGGCTGAACCAATGCCGCTGATGCTGCTTGCGGCGATCAAGCGGTGAGACCAAGGCATAAACAGCGACGGCAGCGAGGAGTCCGGCAAAACTTGGTGCAAACGAGAGCGGAAGCTTTACTGAAGTAATCTCAAGCAGTGCCAGCGTTCCCTCGCCGATAATCAGGGATGAGACGGCTGCCAGCCGCGAGGGATTCTTTGTAAACAGGGCTCCAAAGAGCGGCACGATTAGAATCGACGCAATCCCGGTGCCCTTGCTTGCTAGCAGAATAATACTACCCTGACTTTCAGGCTGCATTGCAAGCATCGCTAAAGCAGC
>JAUIIP010000330.1 GCA_030431555.1 bacterium | reverse complement strand
ATCAGTTTTATGTAGTCGACGAAGTCTTCGTCGGTCTTAGCCAAGTAGCCGTTTCTACCATGCTCGATTATCTCGACGGCTGCACCCCGCGGGCAAGTGACTACCGGAGTACCGCATGCCAAAGCCTCCACGAAGACAAGGCCAAAGGGTTCCTCCCATGAGATTGGAGCAATAAGTGCGAGCGCGGACTGCATCTGCTCAAGCACTGCACTGTGCGGCTGGGCCCCAAGGTACTCAATCAAGGGATTGTCGAGCTCGCGCGCAATAAAGTTCTCAAAGTAGCGTTCGTCATACACCGGTCCGACAGCCACCAGCTTGGTGTTTAACATGCGGGCAATGCGTATTGCGCGGTCCAGTCCTTTCTCTGGAGACACTCGCCCTACCCAGAGCAAGCTGTTTCCGGGTTCGGAAGAAAACCTAATTTCGCTGCAGTCAACCCAGTTAGGCACAACATCAATCCGACGATCTGATACTTCCGCGTATGCGGTTGCCATGGTTTTCGAGACGCAGACATAGCGTACTTGCGCTGGAACGTAGGCTTCTCTTAGTCCTTTTAAAATCCAAGGGTAATCAGGCGGCAGATGCAGCGTGTGCACTACCGGAACTTGCAGCTCGTTCAATCCGAACAGCGGTGTGTAGTCGTAGGAATGGTTGTGAATAACGTCAATCTGAGCTGCATGTGCGCGAATGTAGTCAAAAACCGGTTCAAACGCTGACTTTTCCTTCGAAATTCTCTGGTCAATTTCTTTCTCTGTCAGCGGGCTCTCGGTAGGGCCGGTCTTAAGAGCTATTACGCTTTTTGGTGCAATGTCGATCTCTGCCAGAGAAACGCCGGGTGCGGTATCCGAACCGTTGACTGCAACGACCTCAACTGTTTTGCCGTCCGCGGCTTGCAGTTTTGAGAGATTCCAAACAAGTTGTTCCGTGCCTCCAAGGGGGTTCACGTTAAGAGGTTCAATTAAACTTGAGATGTGTAGAATACGCATTCTAAAGAGCCCAAAGGATCGTGATTCTGGCGGCTGCTCCAAAGTATAAAGCAAACATTAGCTTTTGCCGAAGTCAGTTTAAGCACAAATTTTTGGAGTTTTAGCACATTAGTGGAAACAGAAAGTAATAATCAAAGTTCCGCCGAATCTCCGATACGTCTACCGCTTGCTTGGTGGGGTGTGTGCGGAATCCTCGGCCTCGTTTTCGGACTCGGCCTGCCAAGAATTTGGTAGGAAGCGGCTTCCCATCAAGGAAGCTTGAGCGTATTGTTGGAATCTGTCAGGTCTCCCGCAAAAGCTCATTAGTTCGCCAATAAATGCCCTTAATCGAGCAATCCTCTTATTCTTCGCCTTTACTTTTACGCAGTGGACATCTGCAGACTGTTTATCCGACCCTATGCCGGCGCGTAAGTACACCTCCTTATGTTAGAGAGCGTTTGGAGACATCGGACGCGGATTTCGTAGATATAGACTGGCTGCGTTCCGGGGAAAGACGTTTGGCAGTCCTGTTTCACGGCCTCGAGGGCTGCTCTGAGACATGGTACATGCGCGGCATGGCGCAGGCTTTGCGCCAGGCTGGTTTCGACGTAACGTGCTTTAATTTCAGAGGCTGCAGTGGGACCCCGAATAAGTTGCTTAAGTCATATCATAGTGGTGCGACGGATGACCTTGCTGAGCTCTTGCCCGGAATTCGCAGCGATGGCGAGTACGAAAAGCTGGTACTGGTTGGATTCAGCTTGGGAGGTAATGTCGTACTAAAATTTCTCGGCGAACTAGGCAGGGCCGCCGGAGTTTTGGTAGATGCTGCCGTAGCGGTGTCGGTGCCCTGTGATTTGAAAGAAAGCGCAATGTGCTTGGGACGGAGCGCCAATAAGGTCTATATGGCGCGATTTATGAAGTTCCTTCGGCGTAAGATGAAGCACAAGCAGGCCCAGTTTCCCGACGCGCTGGATTACTCAAAAGTGCCGACAATGCGGACATTTGCTGAGTTCGATGATTTTTATACAGCCCCGGTGCATGGATTTGCCGACGCTGAACGATACTGGAGCGAGTGCAGTTCGAGGCGTTTTCTGTCCTCGATCAGAACTCCCACGCTGATCCTTAACGCGGCAGACGATCCCTTTCTTGGGCCGAACTGTTATCCGGTGTCAGAGGTGCGAACAAGCAGCTACGTTTTTCTCGAGACACCGCGCCACGGCGGCCACAATGGATTCGTAGCATTCGGCCCCTGTGGGCGGTACGGAGCGGAGGTCAGAACGCTCGAGTTTATTTCCGGGGTGTTGTAGCGGGAGCTTGTAGCGCTCCGGCCAAGCCCCTATAATATAAGGTGTAGGTTATGGGATTTAGGGTGTAGAGTTCCTGTAATTGAATCTTACTTCCCGGCGAGGTTACGAATGGCTGAAACTCAAGAGAAAAAACTGCCCCCAGAGGATGCGAGGACTGCGGAACTTGATCTAAACGCTAGTGCCGCCAAGTCACTTTTTCTCGGCGAGATTGTGGAAGAGAATCTTTTCCCGTTTCCCTCGCTGGACGCGGAGGAAGCTGAGACGGTCCGGATTATTCTCGAGTCTATCGACAAGTTCATGTCGGGAAGACAGGAAGAGTTTCGGAGTTTTGATGAAGCGGGAGCACAGCCCGAAGAGTACATTCAGTCCCTGAAAGAACTTGGCTTGTTCGGTTTAGTCATACCCGAGGAATTCGGTGGGCTGGGTCTTTCGAATTCCGCGTATTCTCGCGTTCTCCAGCAGACGAGTCGGTACGATGCCTCCACCTCGCTCACTATCGGCGCTCACAGCTCTATTGGCATAAAGGGTCTGCTGCTCTTCGGCACCGATGAACAAAAAAAGCGCTATTTACCGAAGCTTGCATCTGGTGACTTGATCGGAGCATTTTGTCTGACCGAGCCCGGATCAGGTTCGGATGCCGCGTCTATTTCTACTCATGCACAGCGGCAGGACGACGGCTCATGGCTGCTGAGCGGGGAGAAAATTTGGATTACCAACGGCCCGCTTGCAGGCTTCTATACGGTGTTTGCAA
>JAUIIP010000051.1 GCA_030431555.1 bacterium | reverse complement strand
GCTGGGCTACAGCTACACGAAGCGATTTACACGCTATTGTCACCTCGTTCTTGGGCTGGCTCTCGGCTGCGCGCCGATCGGCGCCTGGGCGGCGGTGCGGGGAAATATTGAAGCGACCCCGCTGCTAATTGGCCTTGCGGTAATGTTATGGACCGCAGGTTTTGACATCATCTATGCTTGTCAGGACGTTGACTTCGATCGCCGCGAGAATCTTCATTCCCTGCCCGCGAGACTCGGACTTCCACGCTCCTTAATGCTATCGCGCACCATGCATCTAAGCGTCATTCTTATTTTAGCTCTCGTCGGTTTTCGTGAAAACCTTGGCAGTCCCTATTGGCTGGGTTTGTTTTTTGCCGCGTCCTGTCTGACTTTCGAACAGTATTTGATTCGAAGCGGGGACATGACCAAAGTCACTACTGCTTTTTTCACCATGAATGGTTTAGTTTCGCTGACATTCGGCGCAGCAGTCATCATCAGCCTATACGTATAGAGTCTAGTCCATATACCGAATCTCCCGGGATCACTTTTTGCCACACTCTGTCGACCAAAGACCCCCAATATTTGGGTCTGGGAAGCTGCTGCAACTCAGAACCGTACAGTCCGAATTCCACCCCACGGCGCCAAACTACGCGGCGCCGCAGGGGGATCGGACTCTGAACCACATGAACCGGGAGGCGCTCATGCCGCCGGAAGCAGCTTGATCGATTCCTCGGTGTGAGCACTCGGGCGAAGCAGACGGAGCGGTCCGACAGCCTGCCAGAAGGTCTCAGCGAAGGCGCCGGACGCACGCGAGGTGGCGAAGAACGCACCGGCGAAGGGCGCCATCTGCGGTTCGGCGATGATGCCCGAGAGGTGGGCGAGCAGTCCGGTGTAGCCGTCGACGTTCACGTCGGGGAACTTCGAACCGGTGTGCTCGTCGACCATCTTCTTGGCACCGTCGTACCAGCGCAGCGCGAGATCGAAGAACGGATCTTCGGCGAACATCTCACGCAGAGTGGCGATCGTCGCGTTCGCTCGCTGATCGCCCTTCTTGCCGCGAATAACGCGGTGACCGACGCACCACACAGGCAGCTTGTCGCGCGTCAGGCGAAGCATCGCCAGACGCTCGAGGTCCGCGGCCGATGCTTCGAGTCCGAACTCCGGGTCGTCGCGAAGCTTGAACAGGAAGCGCACTCCCTGTTCCGCTGCTCCGCCGTGGTTGTAGCCACGCAGACCGCCGACCATCGACCCGAACACTTCGAACGGGTTGGCACCACCGCTCGAAGCGACGATCGCATCGAAGGTCGAGACATTGCCCGGCCCGTGGTAGCACATCGTCGCCATCAGCTGATCGACGACGCGCGCCATCTTCGCAGCATGTTCATCGCCCTCGGCGATGCCCAGGCCGGAAACGAACGCCTGCGCGAAGCGCAGCCCGGTCTGAAACGAATCCGCAGACTGGGCACTGAGGTACTTGGCGCGGTAGACCAGCGGCGTGATCACGCTGAGGTAGCCCAGGATGTCGAGCTGGTCCTCGAGACGATCGGCCCAGGTGATCTCGTGGATGTCGCCCTGCGCCACCTTCTTCGCCATCCGCGAGTTCTCGGCCAAGAGCGCGAGCGCCCCGTCGATGGCCTTCATCGGATCGAGGAACTTCGCGTTCGCGTAGAGGAAGTCGGCGACCCGACTGTAGAACGGGCCGCTCATCAGGTTCTTGCGCGCCTGCTCGAGACGAGCACGCACCCATTCCTCCTGGTCCGCCGTCGGCGGGGACCCGCTGTAGAGGGTCCAGATCAGCCATTCGAAACTCCGCTCCCGGCAGATGTCGAAGATTCCGACTCCGCCGACATGCAGACTCTCCTCGGGATCGACGAAGTGCGGCGTTCCCGGTATGAAGGACTTGAGCACCTTGGCGCCCGCTAGTCCTCCGACGACTTGCTTGACCGTGACGGTCGCGGCGACGCTGTCGCCGTGGTCTTCGAGCAGTCGGCGCTGAGCGTCGATTGCTCCTGGGACCATTTCTTCGATTCTTTGCAGCAGCATTCTCTGCTCCTGTCGCAGACGGGTTAAGCTAGTCGAGGGCGTCTGCAGCTCCCCCAACCTACTGACGGACTGTTCAGCCAGGGGTACGAATCGTGGTTGTTATATTTACCTCCTTCTATTCAACCTTTAATCAAGACAGCAGCTCCCCTGACGTGCACACGAAAAACGTCTGCACATCAGGTGCTTAATGACACTACCCACAAAGCAATTTGAACAAGAACAAGCGCCGGACTCCGCGCTTAAGACAGCTAGGTTTATCAAACGACAAAACTACTGGCAAAACCCTGCGAGGCCTTGGCCAAAGTTCCCTATTTCTCTGAACAAGCCAGGGGCGTTAGGATGGAAGCTCCAGATATTATAGGAAAGGTACTGATGACACTTTTACGCAGTTTTGCGCTCGCAGCCTTTGTTTTGCTTCTATCGCAGGCAGCCCAGGCCAGCCCAAGCCTCTCGGCGGATTTCGATGCGGATGGGACGGATGACCTGACTGTCTACCGCCAGAGTTTCGGAATCTGGTATGTGCGCAAGAGCCTTGATTCAACATCAGTCGAAGTCCAATGGGGCTTGGACGGTGACTACCCACTGCCTGGCGTGTACACCGGAGCAGCCGGTCCCGATTTAGCAGTTTATCGGCCGTCAACCGGCTGGTGGTACATAAAGCACTGGAACGCAGGTCTTACGTTTACAACTGAGTCTTCATATCAATGGGGCGGCTTCTCCGGCGATACCCCGGTGCCCTGCGACTTCGACGGTGACGGCCGAAATGAAATTGCGATTTACCGGGACTCAGAAGGAACATGGTATTACCGCGAGTCGCCGACTTACCTTACATTTAACACGCGAGCCTGGGGTGCCAGCGGAGACGTTCCGGTTCCGTTTGACTACGACGGCGACGACACTTGTGATTTCGCTGTCTACAGCGAGGGCACCTGGATGGTCCTGCTTTCGTCTAAGGACAATCTACAGTCAGGCACCATCTCTTGGGGCTTAGCCGGAGATATCCCGGTGCCGGGCTTGTACGATTCCGACAGCGTGGTAGACATGGCGGTCTATCGTGAAATCGATGGCGGAAATTCTCTCTGGGGGATCCGCGAATCCAAAGTGGGAGGCTTAACCTCTCAGGCGATACTCTGGGGCGAGAACGGCGACATTCCGGTCACACTCGATTACGACGGCGACGGTAAAACAGACATCGTCGTCTGGCGGCCTAGCAACGGCACTTGGTACAGCCTCAATTCCTCGACCTCATATGCAACGTCGAGCATGGTTCAATGGGGCCTGACAGACGATGTCCCCGTCGGAATTCGCGGCGGCGAGCCTTACTAGCGAGCATCCCAGCACGGCATAGATTCGCGTCGCAGCACGCGAGATTAGTTCGAATCTGTATGAAACTGAGGCTGGAGCTACGCCGCCCGCCCCAGTTGTCATAACTCCTACACATCAAGTTCGTAGGGGGAAATCAAAATGAAATTTATGTTTGCGGTACTCACCGTATTGCTGGCAAACACGGCACAGGCTCAGTCGACAATTGGAACACTGGATGGACCGTTTGGCCCTGAGGAATATGTCATTACTGAGACCCCGGACGGCACATATTTAGACAAACTCGACGGCTCTGGCTCCGCGTTTATTCCGAATGAACCCGAAGAATGCCCTGAGGGCTCAGACGAACGCAAGCGAGTTCGCTGGGCGGTTGCCGGCTACCACAGCGCGGGAGTAGGTCACTATTATGTGAATGAAGATGGTTCGGTCACCGTCTGTTACGAAGTTTGGGCCACAACCAATCCCTTTGGCCTAGGCAAAGAACTAGAATCAACTATCTACGTAACAACAATTCGTTAGTTTACTAACTTGGGCCGGATAAATGGCCGAAGCCACCTACTTTGAGAATGACTTCGGCTATTAGAACTAAGCAGGTGTGAGAGTAATCTGGTAACTAGGCCGCCTGTTCTGCTCGACCATCTTCCTCGACGGAGTCTTCAGCGTCGTTAGCAGCGGACACCGCTACCTTCAAATGCGGCTCTATGCTTTCTCCGTGCTGGCTGAGGTCCAGACCAAGCTCTTCGTGGAACTCGTCAACACGCAGCGGAATGATCAGATTGGTAAGTTTCAACAACGCGTAAGATCCACAGAACGCAAACACACTCACAATTCCAAGACCAAGCAGGTGGAATAGAAATGTGGTTGTCTGGCCGTGAATTAAGCCGACTTCGTGGGCGAACACACCCGTTAAGAGCATTCCCACTATCCCGCCAACTCCGTGGCAGGGGAATACGTCCAGCGTGTCATCGATCATCGATTTAGACTTCCAATGCACTGCTAGATTGCTGATAATGCTCGCCGCCGTGCCGATAAAGATACTCGCTCCGACGGTGACGAATCCGGCCGCAGGAGTAATAGCGACCAGGCCAACGACTGCGCCGATGCATGCTCCCAGCACCGAAGGCTTACGTCCGCGTGCAGCATCGAAAAACAGCCAAGCGAGCATAGCTGCTGCCGAGGCAGTGTTCGTTGTCAAAAAAGCGAGCGCCGCTGTTCCGTTTGCGGCTAAGGCAGAACCGGCGTTAAAGCCGAACCACCCGAACCACAACAGCCCAGTTCCGAGAAGAACAAAAGGAAGATGCGCCGGAACATGCAGATCTCCTTTCTTGTGGCCGTTTCTTTGTCCTAGCACAATTGCACCAGCCAATGCCGCAAAACCGGCAGACATGTGAACCACAGTCCCTCCAGCAAAGTCGAGCACTCCCCACTGACGCAGAAATCCTTCAGGATGCCATGTCCAGTGAGCAAGCGGTGCATAAATGAACAAGCTAAATAGAATTAGGAACAAGATATATGCGGAGAAGCGCACGCGTTCAGCGAAGGCACCTGTAATCAGAGCGGGCGTGATAATCGCGAACTTCAATTGGAACAGGGCGAACAAGGCTAAGGGAATCGTCGGGGCAAGTTCGGGATGCGAAGCTGCACCCACGCCGTCAAACATCAGAAATGTGAGCGGCGAGCCGATAATTCCGAAGTAACTTTCACCAAAGCACAGGCTGAAACCAACTACGACCCAGAGAATACTGATTATTCCCATCGCGATGTAACTTTGCAGCATTGTCGAAAGAATGTTCTTCGCTCGAACCATGCCGCCGTAGAAAAACGACAAACCGGGTGTCATCAAGAGCACGAGGGCCGTTGCCGTGAGCATCCAAGCCGTGTCTCCGCTGTCGATATTTTCGGCGGCCGGGATGGGAGTGCCGGGCAGGATTGCGCCCAGCAAACTAAGCAAAACCAGGGCACCTAAGGGAATTGACCAATAATTACGCATTGTTACCTTGTGAGTCCTAGAAGATTTGGAGCTGCCGCCAAACACTGGCTATTAAGCCTTATTATATCGCCTTTAAGGCTAGTCGTATATAGATTTATACTTATCATTGCAAGATTTAAGGTTGCGGTGGCGCAAATAAGCGTTAAGATGAGCTTTTGACGCTGTTTGTAGGAGATTATATTTGGGGATGCACGAAAGGCTGGTTTACCTCCTGACATGAGCCTGCGCGAGCATCCCGAACAAGTTCTCACAGAAAACCTCGTTCGCAGTTCCGACGAGGAACTGCGGGCGCGAGCGGCCGATCGAGTACAGCTACGCAACCCGCGGCAGCGCGAAGTTCCCCTCTCCGATGCGCACGGCGACCGGTTCGAGAGCTTCGTCGGTGAGGCTGCTCATCAAAGAGCCGAGTTCGCGAGCCCAAGCTCCTTTGTACTCGACGCTGTTGCCGACGCGTTCTGACGACCCTCGATGACGAACTCGGCGTGGATCGAGAGTGACCCTTCCAAGTTCGTTGCGGCCAGCGCAGAAGGCGATCGCGAACTCGCCGTTGTCCATCGTCGTGCGAGCAGAGTAGCCATCGCCGAGAGGACACACCAGGCACTCTCCGACATGCCGCGCCGCAGAGATGACCCAGCCGAGAAAGCCAGCCTCAGCACGAGTCACTGTCAGCGTGAACGGCTCGGCACGAGTACGAGGCTCGCGACCATTACCGTTGCGACGACCATGATGAACGGAGAGCCTGCTGGGCGGAATGGAAGACCTTCGATCAGGACCTCCTCCAGCACACGAGTGAACCGATGTTCGCTTCATCTCCTGAGCTCCTTAAATTGAGACCACGGGAAGATCTGACATTCAACCAAAACACGAAATCCTTCCCTTTGCCTTTCGTGCTCCAGCTGCTCAGACGCAGACAACGCCGGACGAGCCGGAGCACAAAGTAATTTCAGTACTCAGTTGAATGTAGAAAGAAAGATCAGCAGATATGGTGATAATAAGGGGATATCGTACGTACTTGCCCGCTTACAAATTTGGAAAGGGTTAAGAGCGATGCATATTGTATACAGATCTCGACAACTAACTGAAAAACCGCGCCTTAAACTCACTGGCTCGGGATTGATGCTCCGCCAGCTTGGCCTCCCCCATCCGCTCGAGATGGCCGAGCATCATTTTCAAGCGAGAGTTTCCGGCAAAGAACTTTCTGTGCTTCGCAACGAAACTCCAATACAACGAATCCCAAATCTCGCACCACGGGCCGCTGGGAAACTGGCTCATTTTACGAACGTAGTTTGAGGAGCTGATATACGGCTTGGTTGTAATCAACCCGCCCGCAGCAAACTGGCTCATGCCGTATACGTTCGGCACCATAACCCAGTCGTACGCGTCAATAAACAGCGCCATAAACCACTCGTAGATTTCATCCGGATCAATTTCACACAGCAGCATGAAGTTTCCGAGAATCATCAAGCGCTCAATATGATGAGCGTATGAATGCTCCAACACTCGCTTAATCACTACATCAACGGGTTCGATGCCTGTTTCGCCGTTCCATAGGCTCTCAGGAATCTTATTCTTATGATTCCAAAAATTACTAGTGCGAAGCTTAACGCCTTCCCTGCGATAAAGAAGCATCATGTATTCGCGCCAGCCTATTACCTGCCTAATGAATCCTTCAAGGCTGTTTAGCGCAACTCCTGCTTCGTGACCGTATTGCAGCGCCCGCTCAAGCACTTCGTCCGGCGTAATCATTCCGGTATTTATCATCGGCGTAAGCACTGAATGAAAAAGAAAAGCTTCATTGGGATGAATCGCGTCCTCATAGTCACCGAACTGGTCGAAACGCTCCTGGAAAAAAGAACTCAGCCAGCTCAAAGCGCTTCTGCGCGAAACGGGGTATTCTAAACTATCGAAACTACCAGGAGCCTTTGGGAACTTCGATCTAACATAGTGTCGTGCCTCCCCGACCGCTTCTGGTTCGCGGGGAAAACTAATTTCCGGCACCTTGGCATTCTTAGGGAGCTTTTTCCGATTTTCAGTGTCAAAGGTCCATTTTCCGCCGACAGGTTTGTCTCGCCCTTCGACCAACACACCCAAGCGCTTACGCTGCTCGGTGTAAAACTTCGTAAAGTAGTAGCTGTTCTGCTCATCGAAAAAGTCGTCTGCCCAGTCCAAGGGAGTCAAGAACTGCGGCGAAGCGCAAAATGACAGACTTACTTTCGCTTGTTTGGCACCTGTTCTCAGCCGTTTCTCAAGCCAGTCATCTACCGGATCAACCGTGAATACAGCCTGTATGCCCTTGCCGGCCAGAATTTTAAAAATATCAGTTGAAGTAGACAGCTCGGAGCATTCTACGTATTGGGTCTCGAAGCTCTTCTTTAGTTCACGCTGATAAATCTTCATTGTAGCCCGGTGATAGATCAGCTTCTTGGCATGGAATGGGTATTGAGTGAAGAATAAGGGGTCTTCTATAAGCACCATTAGCCGACCTTCCTTGGCACAGGGGTGATGCTGAAACAAATGATGCGGGTATACCAGGACAGCTTCAGACATTGGGCTCCATGCTAAGTTAGACCGAAGCAACACCGCGCTCCAAATCGCCATTCTGCTCCTAACAGACGCTGAAGCTGAGAAATTCTTACACTTACTCAAGTCGGTACAACTATTAAATTTCAACGGAGTTTGCTTAACTGCTATAAGAACACTAAATACCGCGGCAATCCGCTGCCTTGTTGAAGAGTCACTCGCGAAAAGTGCATCGTAAGAGTGCTGTAAAATTAGCAGCTGAGAAGGTTTGCTTAGTGATAGATCGACCGCTTGAAATTGAAGAACTTTGCTCCGCTCCAAACATTGCGGAAGTGGTACCCTTGACGGCACCCGGTCTGGAGGAGTTTATCTCCGACAACCAGCAACGAGCCGACGCAAAATTTTCCTTAGCTAATATCTACCTTCAATCTTCCAATTACGATCGAGCCGAGACACTCTACCTGGAAGCTCTTGAACAAAGCGACAATCAAGCAGAGATATACTGCAACCTAGGTATCCTCTACCGGCTTACGGCCAATCTCGAAGCAGCTGGAACAGCTTTTAAGAAAGCTCTGGAAATTTCCCCTGACCTCGCGACGGCACATTATCATCTTGCGCACGTGCTGCTTGCGCAAGGCGCAGACGGCGCCGCTAAGACCAAACTGGAACAGCTTGTTCGCTTGAAGCCCGGCCATTATCCGGCTCGAGTGCTGCTCGGTGAACTGCTGCTAAGTTCCGGATCTAAAGAAGACGCGCTGTCGCAGTTTAACGCGGCAATCTCGATCGAGCCGGACTACCTTCCCGCTCATATCAAGCTTGGAGAGGTGGGATTCAAAGAAGGCAAGTGGATTTACGGCAAAGGAGATTTTCACGGAGCACTTTCACGCTGGCAGGAGGCTTTCAGCAAACATCCCGCTGCTCTTAGAAGCAGCCCACTTGTTGTCCGGGAGCTGGAAAAAATCTATCACAAATTTCGCGAAGACGGAGTTTTCGAGCGAGAGCTGCAAAAGTTTGCACTTAAGACTCAGGACGAGCGGCCGCAAAGCAGCGACTACTACGAGCTTATGTGCCGGTTCTTATTTTCAACTGCCCTGATGCCGGAAATGTACGTGGCTGAAAACGAAACTGCTGAAGATTATGAACGCTGGACGCAGCAGCTTGAAACCGGCGAAGCTTACCCCTACGCCAAGTTCAGGCGAAGTTTAGCTCTCTGCTATCGCGGAGAACTGGACGAAGCTTTTGATGAGTTAGCGGAGGTTCGCGACACTCTGCCGGAAACCAAACGTGCCAGCCTGCGAATCAGTGAATGTATTTCCTTTGTGCAAAAACTGCGGCGAATAATAAGAGAAGGCGCCGGTGAAATTGTTCAGGCCACCAAGGATGATTGGGAAGCGAACGGAATTCTCGGCGACCTGCAGCGTAAAGCTTGGGAGAAAACCGGCGTCTCTCCACAAGAAGCAGGTTTGTGGAAATCAGAGGCTTTCTCGCCCGAAGAAGCGGTGCTTTGGCGCAGGTACAATCTCTCGTTTAAAGAAGCTGCTGCTTGGCGAGGCGGCGGATTCTTCGACCCGAAAGAGGCGGTGCGCTGGCAGAAAGGCGGGTTTACCCCTGAAGAAGCGGCCGGCTGGAGCAAGCAGCTCGAACAGCCAATTGAAACCGTTATACAATGTCGAGCCGTCGGCTTCGAAGACCCGCATGAAGCTGCTCAGTGGCTCAGAGTCTTCATGTTTCCTTCCGAAGCCGCTCAGTGGAGGGACGCCGGACTTACTCCAGCCGAAGCGGTAATAGCCATCGGTGACGGCATTCACGACGCTTTTGTCGCTGCACAGCGAAAAAAGGAAAAACAGCAGGCTGAGGAAGATTGATGTTCGCATATCGCCCGGCCTTAATGAACTGTTTCGTTGACGGATGACAGCATAGTCAGAGCTGCCGTTTGGTGGGTTAAACGCCGCACTAGCACCGAGATAGGTTCAGCATGACGGTCTGCACGTAATTTTCTTAATTGCTCAAATACCTCATCGAGCACGTCGATCGCCACGGCAGGCTCCTCCGTTAGCGACATCGCAAGTTCGAAAACGATCGGCTCGTATTGCCTGACTACCTGATCCAAATACGAAAGGTCATCCTCCGCGACCGCTAGTAATGCTTCATTTGCGATTCGCTGCAAAGTTTTCTCGTCCAGCTTCATCTTCAAACCTCCATAAAAAAACCACTAGAACGAACCCAGTATGGCCCCTGCATTGAATCTGCGCCGTGCGAAATGTCACAAAAATCTCGGGATTTTTGTCCCTTGGGACACCGAATTGGACTTGCCCCGTGCCCTAGGGTTCTGAATAATTATTTCCCGAGTTCGTCGAATGAACATTCAAGGCAGTCTAGGTCATGCGGAACTGGGAACTCTATCTAATGTTGTTAGTGTGCTGCGCTGTCTGCGCGGCAGCCGCTAGCCTATCTGCGCCCTTCAGCGACCGTGTAAACAATGCCCGCATGGAGACGATTGCCCGAGTGTCCGCTGCTAAGGCCGCCAAACGCCACGGCGTTCCGTTTCGGCTGATTATGGCGGTCATTGAGGCTGAATCCAGCCTCAATCACTTGGCAATATCCCCCAAAGGTGCAATGGGCCTAATGCAGTTGATGCCGATAACGGCTCGAGAAATGGGAGTTAGCGATCCTTTTGATCCCGCTCAGAGCATATCCGGCGGAACGGCTTACTTAGCTAAAATGTACAAGCGGTTTAATCGACGCTGGGACCTGGCATTAGCTGCTTACAATGCCGGACCACAGCGCGTAATCGACCACGGCGGCATTCCTCCCTTCCCCGAAACACAAAACTACGTAGCCAAAGTGCTCAAACGGGCCGGAATTGTCGTCGAATCCCCGCTGTAGACGGGTGACAATTTGCGCTCAATAGACCGCCAACTTTCGTCACTACGAATTCGCCAAATGCGTACAGCTAAGCACACTTGAATCGATAAAATTTTCGGCATTGTAATTGCACTATCATGCCCATACGACATTAACTGGAGCATCCATTATGCAGTATACAGCTGAACAACAACTACGAATCTGTCACCTTCAGGAGCTAATGCTTGAAATTGTAGCGTTGCAGCAGTACCAAGGTGAAATGCGCATGGGATGGGCAGTAAGTTGTTTGGAGTCAAATCGACACCAGCAATTGGAGCAGATGATACTTCGCCTGCAGGCGAGGAGAGCAAGAGAGTATATGGCACTCAGGGAGGAAGTCCCTGAAATAGACACGCTGCTGTCCGGCGAGACGCACTACGACGCCTGAGGCGCACGCACCCCGTCACTTCTCGCACACAGCAGCATCCGGTAGCATAGCGGTTGCGTGGAGGCCCCCGGGGCCTCGCGCACCGCCCTTTTTAGGTGATTTTCTCAGCAAAACCAGACATTCTCGTACGCTCGCAAGTATCAGCCTTTGTGGGTCATTCGCCGATATTTTCCTTAGCATGTGCTAACGACCAGGAGTAAGGCACGAGAAATTTAATGGCTACATCTATCATCTACTGGCGCGGCAGCGCTGAGAAACGCAACGACTTGATTCAGGCCCTGAGTTCCCTCGGTGGAGAAGTCGCAGAAATGAGGAACTTCGAAGAAGTTCTTGATTCTGTAGCTCGCGGCAAGCCCGATCTTTTGATTGCGGATGCCAGTGCGGGCGAACGAGAGACCTCAAACCGCATGATAGAGTTGAGCTCAACGCCAAACCTACACAGCATACCTCTGGTCTTCCTGGGTTTTCAGGCCGAAAGTCGGCTGTCAGTACTCGAGCACCAATTTGAGAAAGTAACTACGATCGATGTTCCCTACAAGCTTGCGCTTGTAGTGAAGCAAATTATGGACTTGATCGGCTCAGACAAATTCAATACGTCCGGGGCTGCGGACAAGGAGACAAAAGCAACTAAGCCGGTACAGCCCTCCGAGTCTGCTGCGCAGTTTGGTGATGCTCCCGCGGCCGGGGAGAGCGCTGAGGAGCTAACGCTGCCGGACCTTACAAGCGGTGATTGGATTGCTTCGGGGCGAAGTTTACGAGCTATCGCAGAAAAGCCGGCGCTACCGGAGCACGATTTCTCTCGAACAATCAATGAAACGCTTCGAGTAATGCACAATGTCAACCCCTGGCTAAGCATGAATGCTCGCCGAGTTGGAACGCTTAGCAGAAGCGTTGCAGAAATGCTGGATGCATCCAAGGAACGAGCGGATACCTTGGAGCTTGTCGGCCTTATGATGAACGTAGGGCATATGGAGCATGTTGGGAAAAACCCTGATTCAGCCCTAAGAACCTTCCCTTGTTTTTTAAACAAGTCGAGTCGAGATCATATCGGCGAGTACTGCGACATCCTGAGCAAAACTGCCGACCTGCTGGCGGAGATGCCCGAGGGTGAACGAGCGTGTGTCATTCTGGCGATGGCTGCGGCGATGCTTGAAGGACAGGAGTTCGAGGACGACGAGGACGTCACGATAGACGCTCAGTGCCTGGTCCTATCGGAACTAATATGTCGAGCTTGCTGGCGCACAGGTACTTGGAATCCACTCGGTGCTTACCGAGTGATTCGAGAGCTTCGTGAGGGTGACAGCATTCACGTACATCCCAGCGTTGCGAAGATTTTCGCCAAACTTATGGGCGATGCAGTTCGTGCGGGAATAAAGTCAAACAGAAAGCTTCCTGATGAGAACGAATCAGCCGTCTCGATTTACAGCCTTTGCCCGGGGATGCGTGTTGCTAAGCCAATTGAATCGCTCGACGGGATTATGGTTTTAGCAGATCAGGTTCGCTTGGACGGTGATTTGATTTGGCGTCTATGGCAGCTTTCGGCGATTCGTCCGATCGACGACGAGGTTCTAATTAAAGCCCACTAGCTTTTCGTAGCTATTTGATAAGAAAACTAGGCTGTGCTAATTTTGTCCCACTCTTGAGGCGGGAGGGGATCTTTTTAATCTTATAAATATCTGTAATCTCTATAGGTACTCCGATTATCCGGTGCGCATACCGGTCAGCCGACGGTTTTGCGCTGGATTTCTTGGCTCTTTAACGAGCCCGGCTGAATAAGGAGTGTCTTAGCATGAGCAAGATGAATGGTGGCACCGCAGTCTTCATCTGGACCGTCCTGGTGATCCTGCTGGTCGTGTTGTTCCGATACGCAAGCATCCCCACTCCGGTGGAGTTCGAACTTCCGCTGCGCGGCAGTGGAGGCTGGGACTGGCTTGCCTGGTTCAAGCAGCAGCCGAGCTTCATCCCGTTTTATCTCGGGATGGTCGGCTTCTACGCCATCGTCGTGAAGGTGCACGGCCTGCTAAGCCGTCAGCGATGAGCTTGCACCTAAGAATCGGAGGATTTCCGGTTCTGTGTCTCGACGAACGGGCTGCCTGGATGAAACAGACCCGTTCCCCTTTTTCTCATGCGATTGACACTCCCATTGAGCTTCACCCTTTAGGTTGCTGCAACCGCCGCGCATCCGATAATTTTGAGTATCCTAGCAATATCTGCTGACGGATCAGTTAGCGAGACTTCTTCTGGGCAACGGGTTGGCCGCCGCGAAACTGACCGCTGTAAGTCTTGCCGTTCTTCCAGGTCATCGTTCCGTAGCCTTGCCGTCGACCGTATTCGAAAGTACCGTCGTATTCGCTGCCGTCCTTATATTTCATTTTCCCCTGGCCGTGGCGTTTACGCATACGCCACTCTCCTTCGTATTCGCTGCCGTCCTTGTACGTCATCTTTCCGAAACCATGGAACTCGCCGTTGGCAAAATCCCCGTTGTATTTTGCACCGTCCGGATACTCTAAGGTGCCATTGCCGTGAAACTTTTTGTTCTTAAAATTCCCGTGATAAACGATACCATTCTGAAGGATCATCTTGCCCATTCCCTCATCACAGGTTCCTTCCACGCATTTGCCGCGAGCCAGAGCTGAGCTCGGCATGAGCAGTGCAAGGAATAAAACGGCAAATAGAAAATAACGCGTTCTAAGCATGATCCGCCTCAAGGATTGTTAGTTTTTCGCACACAGATTAGACCGGAGCCTCGACAAAGATCTTCAATCAGGGCCGGGCTGTTCGCAAGAAATAACGTAAAGCCTGGAGTGGTTCCCAACACCACGGCCTATTCAAGAAAGTGCGCGAATGGCCTCGCGCCCAATCAAGAGTTATGCGCGAAGCGGCTTAGGCTGCATCACCTATTAGAGAAAAAAATATCGGCCATTTCAGCGCACGAATAAGTCACTGAAATTGCAATCACTTTGCATGGGGGACCAAGGGGTAACACTGAGGTATCTAGGTTCGGCACTAGTCTTGCATTCTCCTTGAGCGGACAGGCAAAACCGCTTCTCTCCCCAAGCGTGGCTCTGGCATCTTTGCAGGTTGAGGCAACCTCACAGTACCAAGCGCAGAGGGTAGACGGTATGACCGGGGTGGTCGAATCGCCTCTGTATGTGAGGACAAACTAGTGCAGACTGGAACATTAACTCATTCTCTCCCTTCTAATCCGTTCAATTTCGAGCGCCACATAGGAACCGTTGCGGAAATCGGTCATGGCAACATAGTCGTTGCGCTGCATCCGGTCCCGGTTTCGTCGGAAAGCGACGAGTCCTTGATTGTCGGTGATATTGGCAGCTTCATTCTCGTCGCCTGCCGGGAATATGCAATATTTGGACAGATAACAAAGATTGAGCGTGCAGAGCTAGACGACGAGAATCTGTTCGCGACTGTAAAACTGCAAGCAACTATCGAAGTGCGAACCGGCAGCATCACTGCTGGAACGCTTACAACTCCACGAATCGGTCAAAAGGTATTCCTTGCTCATCCTAAGTTGGTTCAATGGGTAGTAGAAGCTCGGGGCGGCCGGTCTTCGGACGAAAAGCCGCTGGCGCTGAGTTTGGCCAATTTGACTGACGCGAAAGAGACCCCGGTCGGGTTCACACCCGAAATGATCTTCGGACGTCACCTAGCAGTGGTCGGCTCAACCGGTTCAGGGAAAAGCTGGACCCTAGCCAGGCTGATGGAAGAAACCGCAAAATATCGCTCTAAGGTAGTTCTTTTCGACGCAACCGGGGAGTTCGATTCCTTAGAAGCCGCTGTAAAGCACGTTCACCTCGGCAATCATCCGAATCCCTCATCGCAAAGTCTGGAAGTTTCCCTGCCGTATTTTCAGCTTACCGAGCGAGACCTATTCTCAATTTTCAAGCCTCGAGGCCAGAGTCAGGGTCCTAAGCTGCGTATGGCAATTCGCAGCCTTAAGCTCGCTTGGCTGGAGAGCTCGATTGCGCCGGACGGAACAGTGGTTAAAGCAAATAAGTCTAAGCTGCAGTACGAACAGGCGCTGCGCGAGCATCGGCGCGAGCTGGAGGCTCCTGACGCCAAATTCGATATCAGAAAGCTCGTGCGCCAAATTCAAAACGAATGCGTTCACGATCAACGCAGTGAACTAGAACCGGCAGTATGGGGTGACTACAACGGCGTTGATAGAGCTTATTGCATCCCTCTAGTAAACCGGATTCATGACATTCTGCGCTCACCGAGTTTAGAGTCTGTTTTCAATCCTGACGGCAAACACTCGCTGTTAATGGAGCTGGAGAGGTTCCTCGAAGACCCGGATCAAAGAATTTTCAGGATTTCGCTGGAGCATTTGTCCTTCGCTCACAACGCAAGAGAGATTGTTTCCAATGCCATCGGACGTCACGTATTAAACCTAGCTCGGGACGGTCGTTTCCGCGAGAATCCCCTGCTGGTGATTGTCGACGAGGCGCATCAATTTCTCAATCGTTCGTTAACGGCGGAAGCAGAGCAGCATCCGCTTGACTCCTTCGCGATCATCGCCAAGGAAGGAAGAAAGTACGCGCTCAATGTTTGCTTAGCGACTCAGCGGCCAAGGGATATCCCGGAAGACGTGCTCAGCCAGATGGGCACATTAATCGTTCACAGGCTGATCAATCATCAAGACAGGGCCGTAGTTGAGCGAGCATCCACCGAGATGGATTCTTCCTCGATGCAGTCACTTCCTGCGCTCGCACCAGGACGCGCAGTAATTCTCGGAGTGGATTTTCCTATTCCGCTGGAAGTTAAAATTAGAGCGCCTAGAAGCGCGCCTGCGTCCGATGGCCCGGACTATCAGCGGTTCTGGCGCTAAACAGATTGACTGCTAACGATTGCGTTTAGAAGAGTCTTTGCTCAGCAAAGCACAAGCAACATTCTTGCTATCAACCGAGTATTGGTCATCGGCAAGCTTGTCTCGTATCTCGCGCTGTCTTGAAATCCGCTCAAGGATCCAATCAAAGTTCAAAAGTGTAGCTCTGCGCGGAGCCCTTCGTCCAGTTTTACTAACGTCTGATTGCATTTTCCCCTCATTTGCAAAAACAACTTGCATTTTAAGCACCGCAGGCGTCCGCGCCTCCCCGTTGCCTCCATTTTTGTAAACGGCAATTCAATCGCTTGCCTGAATATTTGAGCGCGCTAAGAAGGAAAGTTCAGCGTCGGCAGGCACCTAGAATATTGTGCTGAAGCCTATTAGCAGCACTACGATCGCCAGCACTAAGTTCAGAACCAGTGCTAGCCCAGCCTTGATATTTCCCGGACCGCCTGAACGAAGCTTTGTGTATGCAATTCGTGCTGCGTAAAGATTAAAGAACAACCCGGCGGCAACTGCGGGTAACAAAAGAAAGGCAAGATAAAATAAAAACAACAC
>JAUIIP010000329.1 GCA_030431555.1 bacterium | reverse complement strand
TGTGGATAGAGCGGGAAATTACTGCAAAGCTCCCGCACCTCACCACGGATTGCACTCAGTTTTTGCTCGTCTCCGCGGTTATCGACTGCGCGACGCATAAAGTCAGCGATCGCGCTCATTTCTTTCGCCGTCATCCCCCGAGTAGTCACGGCCGGAGTGCCTAAGCGAACACCGCTCGTAATGCTAAAAGGTTGGGGATCATAGGGAACTGTGTTCTTATTGCAGGTGATACCTACTTTTCCGAAAACTTCTTCCGCATCCTTGCCTGTGATGTCAGAGCCGCGCAGGTCGATCTGCATCACGTGCGAATCGGTTCCCCCAGTCAAAATCGAAAAGCCCTGTTCGATTAATGCCTCCGACAATGCCCGTGCGTTGGTGATAACCGAGCGTGCATAGTCCTTAAACGACGGCTGGAGAGCCTCGTGGAAGGCAACGGCTTTGCCCGCGATTTGATGCATCAATGGACCACCCTGACCACCGGGAAATACCGCCCGATTGATGGCTTTGATATGATCAGACTTACACATAATAACCCCACCGCGAGGACCGCGAAGAGTTTTGTGAGTGGTCGTAGAAACAACGTCGGCAAAAGGGATTGGACTTGGATATTCTCCGGCAGCTATTAAGCCCGCGTAATGGGCTATATCTGCGAACAAGAATGCACCTACTTCATCCGCCACTCGGCGAAACATTTCCCAATCGATTCGCCGCGAGTACGCCGTCGCGCCGCAGGTAATCATTTTGGGCTTATGCTTTAGAGCAAGTTCGCGAACCAGGTCTTCATCTATGAGGTTTGTTTCCTGGTTAACCTCGTAGCCGACAAAATTATACAACTGCCCCGAGAAGTTCACCGGGCTGCCATGAGTAAGGTGGCCGCCGTGGTCGAGCTTCAGGCCCAGAACGGTATCACCGGGCTTAATGAATGCCATATACACAGCCAAATTAGCTGAAGCACCTGAGTGGGGCTGCACATTCGCCTTCTCTGCGCCAAACAGCTTAATCAGGCGATCGCGTGCCAAGCTCTCGATCTCGTCGTAGTACTCGCAGCCGCCGTAGTAGCGGCGGCCGGGATAGCCTTCGCAGTACTTGTCCGTCAGGACGGAGCCCGTAACCTCGAGCACCGCCTCACTAACGCAGTTCTCAGAAGGAATCAGCTCAAGAGAAGATTCTTTGCGCTCCGTTTCTAAACGAAGGAGCTTCGCAATCTCCGGATCAGCTTCAGCTAACGGCGCTTTAGATATCACTAGCAACCTCCTGAATAAGGGTTATGGAAGAGCTTCTAAGAGCAGCTGAGCAACCGGACGGCGTGCTACAGCTTGAAAGAATGAAGGCCCACACAGCACTTGCGCGAGCCTTATCGAAATATCACCTGGTGTGCAGGTGGCCGTAAGGCTAAGACGCGTGCTCGACAATGTAGTTGATTGAATCGCCTACAGTCTGAATCTTCTCGGCATCTTCGTCCGAAATTTCAATGTCATACTCTTCCTCAAGCGCCATGATCAGCTCGACGATATCGAGCGAATCTGCACCCAAGTCTTCGATGAATGAAGCTTCCGGTGATACTTCTTCTTTCGCAACTCCGAGCTGTTCGACGATGATGCTCTTAATGCGTTCCGCAGTCTCCTCAGCAGACATATTCTATCCTACCTCCGTACTTTCCATATTTAATCTGCAAACTTCTAACCGCCGCTCTTGCGGCCCAATTCGCACAGCATGCAATCGTCGCCGCCGAATATATTTTTACTCATACGACATACATATGAGCAGGGTAAAATTGTCAATATCCTTAGCAGAAAAACCGCAAACGGCGAAGTTTCTACATATACATTCCGCCGTTCACTCCGACAACCTGGCCTGTAACATAGGCAGACCTTGGCTCACACAGAAATGCGACAACCTCCGCAACATCAACCGCATCACCGATGCGATTAGCAGGTATTTGGTCAAGAATTCCCTGTTTCAAGTCCTCCGTGAGCCCCTCAGTCATTTCAGTCGCGATATAGCCCGGTGCTACAGCATTGACCGTAACGCCTCGGGATGCCAGCTCTTTAGCCAGACTTTTAGTCAGTCCAAAGATGCCTGCCTTGGAGGCTGAATAGGCAGCCTGTCCGGCATTGCCGGTCTGGCCAATCACCGAGGATACGTTAACAATCCTGCCCTCCCTCGCCTTCATCATCGCCTTGGCAACAGCGCGCGCGCAGTAAAAACAGCCTGAGAGATTGACGTCCAAAGTTCGCTGCCAGTCTTCAGTTTTAGCCCGAACCAAAAGCGAGTCAGAAGTTATTCCTGCGTTATTGACGAGGATATGCACCGCCCCGTGCGAAGAGATAATGTCTTTGAATGCCGCTTCGACTTGCTCAGCATTTCCAACGTCGAACTGAACGGCTTCGGACTCCCCGCCGCGATCTTTTATAACGGCTACAACTTCATCCGCGGCACCGGAACTGCGTGAATAATTGACGATTACTTTGGCACCCGCCGCTGCTAAGCGCTCACAAATTGCCCGGCCAATGCCCCGCGAGCCTCCAGTGACCACCGCAACCTTGCCTTTCAATGTTTCGTTGTTTGAGTTCTGATTCATTGCTCCTCTCCCTCATACCTTAGCTGCTTCGGCAGCACTTCGGAAATTGATCCAATAAGACTCTCAAATGAACTTTCCTCCAGGGCACCAAGCTGCATGCCGATTTCTTCGGTCATGCCGGCATCGGCAAAAGTGTGCGCTACCCTGACCGCGTTTTTCACGGCTCTGGCGTCAGATGAACCGTGAAGCACAATCGCAAGCTTACGAAGTCCCAGTAGCGGCGCGCCTCCGTGCGCCGTGTAGTCGAAACGATTGCGAAACACATCGCGATACAGCCCTGTGCCGAGACGGCGGAGAATTTTCCGATAAAAGCCGGTACTGCACTCGTACTCGAGCTGCTCACCAATCAGCCGGACGCAGCCTTCCATGGTTTTAAGGACCACATTGCCTACAAAACCGTCACATACAACTACATCGACAGAGCCTGCCGCAACCTCACGTCCCT
>JAUIIP010000328.1 GCA_030431555.1 bacterium | reverse complement strand
AGCTGCAGAACTTCGGCCGCGCCACCTCCCGCGACTCTGCGCAATCCTCGGCGATTAATCAGCGTTTTGATTTCTGGAGTCGAAGGTCCGAGGATACGCAGTCCTCGCTCTCGCAGGCGCTCTCCCTGCAAATCGCTAAGCAAACCGGCCAACTCTTCTACGTCGAAATCACCTGTCCAACGGTCGAGCGCGATAAAAACTTCGGAAGAATAACCCGCTGTGTCGACAGCCTCTATTCTTTTATTGAATTCATCAATAGCGCTTGCGGCTCCGCCGCTCTCAAGAGCAGCAGCCAAATTAACGAGCATTACAGGCCGCAGCCGGATTTCCTTGGGCCAAATGTCTCCCTGCGCTGAACGCACGATTGAAATTAGCTTGGCTAAGACCGGGGGCTGGGCTCTACTGCCGAGCGAACGGATATCCTCGTCGCAAAGAAAATCACCGGCAAGCAGTCGTTCAGCAATTGCAAGAAAGCCGGCTGCATGAAGTGCTTTAGCACCCACCGCTCCCAAAACTACATGATTACCGCGGGAGGCAGCGGCAGACGAACCCATTTTTTCTTGAGGTACTGCATCCATTAGCTGTTAGCGCTCTCTAGCTAGTCTCTTGATTACTCGCGGCTTTAAGCGGCCAACGGCCGCCCGCACCGCCCCAGCGCTCGACTAGGTCAATTTCGTAGCCCATCATATCTAGAATCTTCATAACCTGCATATCAACAAGTTCTTCGATGGTACTAGGCTGATGATAAAAACCAGGCATCGCCGGCACCATCGCTGCTCCAACACGGACAAGTTTCAGCATGTTTTCGAGATGGATCGACGACAAAGGGGTTTCGCGAGGGACGACTACCAAACGGCGCTGCTCCTTCATCACAACATCGGCAGCGCGATGAATCAGCTTGTCACAAAACCCATTCGCGACAGCGGCCAGCGTAGCCATACTGCATGGAACGATGACCATTCCCCGGGTGCGAAAGGAACCGGAAGCAATTGCTGCACCTATATCCCGGTTGTTGTAGGTGAACACCCGAGTTTCGGCCTCAGCACCAAAAAGTTCACAGACATCGATTCGGTTGATGGAGCTGCTAATTCCCTCTTCTTCACGCATAACCCGCAGCGCCGCTTCGGAAAACACGACGTGCAATTCAACGTCTTGGTCGTTGCCGAGCAACGCCTGAATCAGTCGTCTAGCGTAGATTGTCCCCGACGCACCTGTCACACCTACCACCCATCGATGACACTCAACTTTGGACTCTGTCATAAAGCAGCCTCCTAGCTACAAATGTTCACCCGTCTTTTCGCCAACATATCTGTACGCGATTCCACCCATATATGACTCAGCTCTACAGAGTGAAAAACCCGCTTGACGCATTAAATCTAGAAATCGGTCACCCGCAGGGAACTCACTTGAGGTTCGCGGGAGATATTCGTATGCCTCCCGATCTCCCGAAATTGCTCCGCCGACCAAAGGCATCCAGTATTTACTGTAAAACCTGTATACCGGCGCAAAAACCGCGACAGTGGGCTGCCCGAATTCCATTACCAGGGCTCGACCGCCCGGCTTTGCGACTCGGCGCATTTCTGACAGACAGACGAGCGGATCGTCCACATTGCGAATACCAAAAGCGATCGAAACGATATCGAACGAGGAGTCGGCGAACGGCAGCTTCATCGCGTCACCAACTTCAAACTCAACCGCTCTTCTAGCGGGTGCACTACTGTCCGCGCGCTTAGACTCAGCAAGGTCGATCATCTCGGGAACGAAATCGAGACCGACAACCTGACCGGTCTCCCCTACCTTGTCAGCAAACTGGAACGCTAAATCACCGGTTCCGGTGCAAAGGTCGAGCACATTCATCCCGCGCCTGGCACCGACCGAATTTACAGCCGAGCGACGCCAAAGGCGATGCATACCAAAACTGAGCACATCATTGGCAAAATCATAACGCGGCGCAATCCGCGAGAACATGCTTTGCACGGAATAACTCATTCGAACTCCTGAGAATTGGCCGAAGGCGAAAATCGCAACAAACACCTAGTCTGTCGGAAATGCAAGCCTTGCCTCAAGTCGATTTGAATCCTAGCAGACAACAGAAGTGAGAACATCTGCTCTCAATTTGAAGAAAGCTTTGCGAAGATACGTCGAACTGGCTAGAACTATTAGTGATCCTAGGTCGTGGGTTTACGCAGTCAACTAAACTAGCGTAATTTAAGTAATTTATATTTCAGGTTATACTTGAGTCTATGTCTAGGTTTTCGTAAAAGCGACCGGGCGGTGTTTATCTATCAGCAGAGCAGAATGAAAGACGTAAGAGCAACCACATTCTTCCTCTCCACTTCCTTTTTGATGCTGCTGTCAGCAGAGGCCACAGCTCAGCCGGCAACAACGAAGTTCACCTCGATGAGGTCTCCTGCTTCCTACTCCAGTGCTTCGCGGGCCGTGCCACATTCACCGGACGAAATTTCATTCAGGCTAAATGAAGAGGGCGTTAAACTAATTCTAAAGGGCAATCGCGCCGCAGGTCAGCAGCGCATTGAACAAGCTCTCGAATACAACCCTCGAAACACGACTGCACTCTACAACTTAGCCGGCTTGTATCTAACCAATGGAGCGCCAGAGAAAGCTGTAGAGGTAATGAGCCGAGCGGTCGATATCACTCCCGACGATCTTGCTTTCTTAAATCGTCTTGCTGAAGCTCATTTTGCCGCCAGCAATCTTCGAGGAGCTATAAGCACTTACGAAAAAATAGTTAGCGAAGACCCAGAGTTCGAAAAGTCGTACCCCAGACTAGGCGCGCTTTACGGAATGGTTCAAGAGTGGGATCTCGCCGAGAAGGCACTCAGAAAAGCGCTTGAGCAGTCGCCAAACGACGCTCGCACCATATCAAACTTAGCCAGTGTTTTAGTTGTACAAAAGAAATACCACGAAGCTATCCGACTAATCGACGATTTGGATTCTTCCGATGTAAACGCGGACATACTGACCACGAAAGGCGTGGCTTATGAAGGCATGGGTAAGAAGCAAGCCGCCCTCGAGCAATTCGAAG
>JAUIIP010000050.1 GCA_030431555.1 bacterium | reverse complement strand
GGTTACCTGTAGGCTCGTCTGCTAAAATCAACCTCGGTCGATTCACCAGCGCCCGAGCTATCGAAACGCGCTGCTGCTCTCCACCTGAAAGCATAAGCGGATACGAGTTTGTGCGGTCCTTTAAACCAAGCGCTGCCAGCATCTTGTAAGCTTGCTGGTATCGCTCGCGTTTCGTCACACCGACAACCTCAAGCGCAAAGGCGACGTTGTCGATGACAGTCCGGGTCTCAAGCAGTTTATAGTCCTGAAAAATAACTCCGATACTGCGGCGCAGACTTGCGACTTGGCTGCGGGCAATCGAACTAAGGTTCCTGCCGCCCACAATTACCTGCCCGCGCGTAGCGCGCTCCTGAGCCGAAATCAGTTTGAGCAATGTGGACTTTCCGGCGCCACTGGAGCCGGCGATAAACACAAACTCGCCGGCCTGGACCTTAAAATCTATTCCGCGCAGCGCCTGCTGGTTCGGCGGATAGACCTTGTCGACGTGATATAATGTTACGATGTCCTTGGGATTTGCCTGCACTTTACAGCCATTCTCTTACGAAGCCTTTTTTCCGCCTCGAATCTCGACGGCCATATTCACATCTTTGTCACAGCGCAATTCGTGAGTTTTTTCCTCACCGGGACGAAAACGGCCGCTGAAAGACTTGCTAACGACTCTTCTGCCTCCGCGCGTGCCGATTATTCTGTAACGGACCGACCAGCTATCCTTTTTGCTGGCATTCGCAAGTATCGCTTTACAGCGGTCACCACCTAAACGTTGAACACTTGCCTGAATCGGTGACGCTTCGTCGCCCAGAACTTCAAGTGAGGTATTAACATCGACAGTAGCCTCGCCCTGGTATTCTCCAAAGCTGGCAATCACGCCTGGCTCGAGCTTGGTCTTCTCTTTCGGCTTCTCGCCCTCTGCTGCAGCTTTATCACCGTCCATGGCGGCTCCGCCCTGAGCAAGGGCACTGTGTGCACAAACGCAAAAAGCGGCGAATGTGAAAATTGCGAATACCGATAGAATACGACGATTTGGCTTCATCACTTTGCCTCCAGGCGATCGTGGGGTTAGCTGCGGAAATATATTTCAGCCTACCGGCCAAGCCTACCCAATTTCTTTGAGCCGATAAACTGATAATACGCGCCGCTTAAGAATATCCGATTTAAGCAACTTGCCAAAATTGAAGGATATATTTGCTGACAAAATCTAGGAGAAATGATCAAAGCCGCCTCCGCGGCCCTCAAGCCAATCCGCTGACGCCAGCTCTTCGCCTTCAGGCGTAAGCACAAGCAGTCGTGCGCTGCCCTGCGCCCGCACCTCGCCGATTCGACTCAGGCGCACCAAGCCGACTTGGTTCGAGGCCGACAACTCCTCAAGTTGAGCCCGATACTGCCCTCCAGCAGTAAACAACAGCTCGTAATCCTCTCCCCCGCTTAATGCTTCGACAAGTCCAAAATTCTTAGACTCTGCATATGCAGGGCGAGGCACCGACTCCAAACGAAGCACTATCTCGCAAGCGGACTCCTCAGCTATGTGACCCGCGTCCTGGATGAGCCCGTCGCTAAGGTCGATCATTGAACTCGCTATACCCAGTTTAGCAAGTCGAGCGCCAAGCTGAACCCGAGGCTCCGGCCGGTAATGCTGCGCAACTGCCAGTTCACGCTGGTTTGGCTCGAGTTCTAAGGTTCCCTGCATTACTCGCAGACCTGCGGAGCTTAAACCAACGACACCGCTCACCCAAACGTCATCGCCGACTTGTGCGCCAGAGCGCATCACCGGTTTTGAAGAACACAGCCCGATTGCGGTTGCCGAAAAGGCAGCTGTCTGACTCCTGGTCAGATCGCCTCCGGCGACTGAAGCGCCATAGCGCTGGCTTGCGTCACGCAGGCCCCGATACACTCCTTCAAGAATATCGAGCGAAAAATCCTTTGGTAGCTGAAGATTGATAAAAATCGCTAAAGGATCCGCTCCAACTGCTGCGAGATCGCTGACGGTGCTGGCATGGAGCTTCCAGCCGAGATCTTCGGCTGAGATACGCTCAAGTTCAAAATGAACTTTGTCGACCATCGAATCGCTTGAGACTGCCAACTGTGTGCCATTCGCGCATTCTAAAATCGCACAGTCATCCCCAATCAAACGGCGTTCAGGCTCAACAATCGCTGCAAGTCTGGCGATTACTGCGAATTCACCGAAATCTCCGAGAGTTTTTGTCACTCAGCTAAACCTCTGACTCTAACAGCACCTTGCCGCCGCGAAGATACCTGCGCGGGACCCGCTGGTTAATCGCAGTGGTCACTTCGTGCGGTACCGTTGCGCTAAGTTCGGCGATCTCCGATGCGGTAATCTTCTCCTGACCCTGAGAGCCGATAAGGACAACTTCGTCGCCATTGTGCGCTTGCGCTTCGCCGATATCGACCATGAGTTGATCCATACAAACATTCCCCACAACCGGGTGGCGCTTGCCGCGAATCAATACGAAGGTCTTGTTGGAGTAGTGCCTTGTGTAACCGTCACCATAACCGAGGGGTATTGTTACAATCCGAGTCTGCTTTTTGGCTCGCCAAGAGTGCCCGTAGCTGACTCCGGCACCTTTCGGAATGACTTTAAAATAAACCACATGCGACTCGAGTTTCATTACCTGACGTAGTTCGATCGGCAGTCTAAGACCCGGAGACGGTTCGTTGCCGAACAGCACTACCCCCGGGCGCACCATATCGAAGCGGCTTTCTTCTATTCTAAGTGTCGCAGCTGAGTTAGCTATATGCGCTACCGCATCCGGTATCATCTCGCGCACTTCGGACAGAACCTTTTTGAAAGCTGCAACTTGCCTGCGAGCATCGTCGAGCGGCTCTTCATCGGCATTAGCCAAATGCGAGAAAATACCGACTACATCGCAGTGGGCAGCTTTTATTGATGCTTCAACCAGCGAGTAAGCGCTCTCAGCTCGCACCCCAATCCGGTTCATCCCCGTATCGATTTTGAGGTGCACTTTTGCGCGCTTTCCCGCATGCGCAGCAGCCGCGTTAATAGCTCCAAGCTTATCGAGAGACGAAGCAGTAATATCCAGGTCAAAAGCAAAAAAGTGTGGAATCTGACCTTCGAAAATTCCACCCAGGACTAAGATAGGTATTTTCACGCCTGCCTTTCGTAGAGCAGCACCCTCCTCCAAGAAGGCAACTCCCAGACAGTCCGCTCCGCAGCGCTCCAGCTGACGTCCGCAGGCCACTAGGCCGTGACCGTATGCGTTGGCTTTTATTACTGCCATAACCTTCGCCGGAGTAACAAACGACTTAAGCACTGAGAAATTATGCTCAAGTGCATCCAAGTCGATCGTTGCTACAGTCGGCCGCGGTGTAATATCACTGTCGTGCAAGCTCGCCTCCAAAGAATAGACCCAATGATAGTTACCACATGAAGAAAGAAATCAAACCCTGGCAAGAATTATCACGTTCTTGTTTAGCAAAAACTCGTGTTTTTGACGTTATCGTAAAGCGGATGCGCTCTCCGAACGGCTCATACGAAGATGACTTTTACAGCCTTGAGACCTACGATTGGATTAACGTCATCCCGATTACCGACGACGGCGATGTGGTGCTAGTCAGGCAGTTCAGGCACGGCACGCGCGAAGCACTACTCGAAGTGCCCGGCGGCATTATAGACGAAAAGCACGAAAACTCTCCCGAGGCCGCCGCGAAAATGGAGCTGCGCGAAGAAACCGGAAGAACTGCTGAGAACTTTATTGCACTAGGATGGAATCATCCGAATCCGGCGATTCAGAGTAATCGCTGTCATTTCTACCTGGCTACAAATGCCACTATTGCCGGCGAGCAGGACCTAGACCCGGCCGAAGACATCAGTGTCGAAGTGGTGCCGCTGAGAGATATACCCAATTTAATCCAGAGCGGACAGATTACCCATGCACTAACTATCTCGGCGTTCTTCTTCCTCTCACTGAGCGGTCACAGCAATTTTAATCTGAGTTTCGAGTGATAAGCTGATACAATGGTTTATGTCCGGAGCAGAGGTGTGATTTGAACGTTCGCGAATTCCTGAAGAAATTCTTTCTAGCCGCTGCTGCTTGCGCGCTGTTTGGCACGCTCTACCTATACGACCAGTATCCGCAGTATGCCTTCGTGTGTCTGGTGATTTTTATTTACTGTTTCTCAGAGTGGCGCGTTCGCTAAGAGACTAGATCCTGACGGTGCGGGTTTTGCGCTTGCCGCGCTTGCGTTGAGTCCGCTCAAGTAGTGCCACTTGAAATACTTCCTGCAAGTCCCTCACGGCGACAAAAGTAACGGCGTCGGTAAGAAACTTAGGAAACTTTTCTATCTCTCGCTTGTTGGCGTGGGGAATCACCACGACTGGAATTCCGGCGCGCTTGGCCGCCAAGGCCTTCTCCTTCAAGCCGCCGATTTCCATGACGCGGCCCCGAAGGGTTATTTCTCCCGTCATCGCAACATTACTAGAGACAGGCCGATCAGTTAGCAGCGAGAGCAATGCCGTTGCAATAGTAACACCGGCAGACGGACCGTCCTTAGGAATAGCGCCGTGCGGTACGTGAACATGCACGTTAGAATTGCGAAGAAAGTCCGCCTCAACTCCCAGCTCCGCCGCATTAGCGAGGATGTAGGTCAGAGCTGCATGCGCGGATTCGCGCATAACTTCGCCGAGCTGTCCAGTCAGGGCTAAGTTCCCCTTACCCGGAGTCACGGCGGCTTCTACTACCAAGGTTTCACCACCATCGGCGGTCCAGGCTAAGCCGGTAGCAACACCGATAACATTGCCGCTAATCTTCTCGTCCTCGACATAGACAGCGGGGCCCAAAAGCTTCGCAACATTCGCACGCGAGACACTGCGCGGAGCCTCCTGCTCTTCGGCAACCAGGCGAGCAATCTTTCTAAACAACTTACTCACAACTCGCCCAAGTTCGCGCACGCCGGACTCTCGAGTATACCCGGAAATCATCTCGCCGATCGCTTCCTGAGAAAGCTCTATTTTGTATTCTTTTAAACCATTCTCCTGCATAGCCCTGGGCACAAGGTAACGCTTCGCTATTTCGAGTTTCTCTTCCATCGCGTAACCCGACAGTTCAATCACCTCCATCCGGTCTAGAAGTGCCGGTGGAATCGTATCGGTCACGTTGGCGGTTGCGATAAACATGACCTCTGAAAGATCGAACGGAAGGTTCAAGTAATGGTCCTGGAATGCGGAGTTCTGCTCCGGGTCGAGAATTTCGAGCAGGACCGACGCAGGGTCTCCGCGAAAATCAGAGCCGACTTTGTCAATCTCGTCGAGCATCATCACAGGATTTTTGCTCTTCGCGTTCTTTAATCCCTGAATGATGCGCCCCGGCATTGCGCCGACGTAGGTTTTTCTATGCCCCCGAAGCTCAGCCTCATCGCGAAGCCCTCCCAAGGAAGCCCTAACAAACTTCCTGCCCAGCGCTCTGGCGATTGACTTGCCGAGAGAGGTCTTGCCGACTCCCGGAGGCCCGACAAGCAGCAAGACAGGTCCTCTCAAGCTCTTGTTAAGCTTACGCACACTTAAAAAATCCAGGATTCGCTCTTTGGTCTTCTCGAGCCCAAAGTGGTCCTCGTCCAGTACGGCCCTTGCATCGGCAAGGTCGAGTTTATCCCGAGTGCGCTTGGACCAAGGCAAATCAATTATCCAGTCGAGATAGGTTCGGGCGAGTGCTGCTTCGCTCGTGTCGGGGTGGAGCTGCTGTAAGCGGCGAATCTGCTTTTCCGCTTCGTCTCGGACCGCTTTCGGCATTTTCAGCTTCCGCAGAGACTCCTTTAAGTCCGAGATGTCGTTTTCCCAGTCGTTGGCTTCCCCAAGTTCTGAGCGAATCTGCTGAAGCTGCTCCCGCAGCAGCTGCTCGTATTCCTCCCGCTCAAGCGCCTTGTCTACACGCTTGGCTATCCGGTCGCGCAACGCCTCCTTATCAAGAAAGTTTTGCAGCAGCACATGAACTTGGTTCAGACGCTCCCTGGGATCCAACTGTCGAAGAATGGCCATCGCTTCTTCTTCGCTGAGTGACATCGCAGACGCTGCCAAATCCGCCAAAACTCCCGGATGATATACCTCTCCGGCGATGGCGACATGCTCCTCGGCAGAGGATTCATAAGAGGCGAAAAGTGAAAGGTTTTCCTTAAACTCAGCGATCAGCCTCTCGTCGTCCTCCGTCAATTCGAATTCCGTCGGGTCATCACGCGGCTCCGCAGTCACCCAAACGCTTGGGTCAGATGATATAACTTCAACGACTTCCACGCGGTTGAGAACATGCACTCGCAGATGACGCTCGCCCGCTGCCGTACGAACACAGTGGGTAATGTGCGCCATCACTCCGACAGAATCTACATCCAGTTCACCCTTGCGGTTCTGCTCATATTCAAAGCCGAGAATAATGCGGCCGCCGCCCGCGATCGCTTCATCGACCGAGGGCGTAAACTCTTGTCGGGATACGTGAACTGAGAAAACAGATCCGGGAAAAATACTTGCTTCGCTGACGGGGACGAACGGGAGCTCTAGCATATCTGCCTTCTTGCTACGGCGTGTAGTCCGACTGCGTTTCCTGCTGTTCGACGCCATAGCTTGTTGCAGCTCCTCTCGCAAAAACCTCTACCGGTTCTCCGGCAATAAGACGAATAACGCTCATCCTTCTGGCAATATTACCGCTGCTTTCGACCGAGAGCGAGCCGGTAATACCACTATATGTATTATCGGCCCCTTGAAGGAAATTAGTGATATTCTTGGCCCCCGCAGTAGTAGCCGGAAGACGCGTGAAAAGCAGGTTAGCAGCGTCGTATCCTTGGGCACTTAGCAGGCCGGGCTGCTCTTGGTAGCTCTCTCTGTACAAAGTTACAAACGCCCTAACTTCCGGGTCTTCGCTCTGGGTAAAAAATGGCGTGACATAAGTCGCACCTTCCAACAGCTTGCCCAATCCCTGTATAGCGACCATGTCATCCCAAGCAGCGGGTCCAAGCAGCATTGCATCTCGAAGCTTTAAGCCTTCGTCCCTGGGAGCCTCAGCTTGTTCTTCATCGTCAACCTCGTATTTTTCATCCGACCGTCTGACCGCTTCGATCACCGGAAAGGAATGTTCCAGCGAGTCCGCAATAAAGACAGCCTGAGGAATGGTATCTCTGAGCATAGCCACCGCGCCCTCAATCCCCTCTGACTCATCAGCCCTGTAACCGACTACGTGCAGCACGATCCCGCCCCTCTCGGTTACTTTAGCGTTGAAGCTTCCGGCAAGCGCCCGGCCAGATTCCGAGTCGGGATACATTATGGCGTACGTCGTCAGACCCAAATGGTCAGTAGCGTAGTTTGTAAGCTCGACTACTTGGTCCTCGGCGGTCGCACCAAGGCGGAATACCGTAGCACCTAGCTCGGGGATTCCGCTTCGCTTGGTGAACGTCAGAAATGGAACACCCAATTCTCTGGAACGATCAGCTACCGCTTCGCTGGTTCTAACTAACAGCGGCCCCAGCACCATCGACACTTTATCGTCCAACACCAAACGCTCGTATTCCGAGACGGCTGATGCCGGTTCACCTCGAGTATCGCCGACGATAACACGCACAAACTCTCCCCTCGCCTGCGCCTGACGCACAGCTAGCTCGACCCCTTGCTTTACTCGCTCGCCATGAATTCCAAACTGCCCGCTAAGCGGCAGCAAAAGTCCGATAACTAATTCTCCGTCGGAAGAAAACAGCGCAGGTGCCTGCTCGCTGCCAAGCAGCTCGCCGTGCTCGGGCTCAACAGCAACTTCGATATACCCCGGCTGATATGACTCGGGATCAAAATAATGCGAAATCTTAAGAGGGTATGGACGACCGCCGCGAGTTCGTCGAAGTCTCTCGGCGGCAAACAAAGAGCCCATCAAAGGATCGGCTTCCCAGCGCTGAGCAAAGTCCTCGAACTGAGTAGGATCTAAGGAGCGAATAATTCGGGTTGCTTCCGCCCGCGCACGCACCGACGATTCACCTGAGCCGCCGCCGTTCTTGAGCGCAACACCGAACCACGCAAGCGACTGATCTACGTTTCGCTGCTGTAGATAAGCAAAGGCCGTTAGAATTGCCATACTGGGGGGCATCACAGAGGCAGGGTCCGCTGTTCCCGAAAGCGAATTCGTAATCGCGTTCAAAGCCCTACTAGACTGCCCTAGCTTCAGCAGAGTACCGCAGCGCCGAAGCAGAGCTTCCTCCCTAACTTTCAAATCAGCGGAAGTCTGTTCGATCGATTCGAAAGCGGCGACCGCTTCTTCGAGCTTTCCCTGCTCAACCAATTCCCCAGCCTTTGCGATGTCAGGCGACTGTGTCTTTGCACTCGACCACAACTGCCAGGGAGGGATCGGGATCTGTCGCTTTACGCGCCGCCTTTCGGTATCAACCTGGATTGATTGTTCTTCGATTTTTGATTGCTGCTGAAGCGGCTTTCTCGGTGCAGGAGGAGTGCACGCTGCCAGCAAAATCAGCATAGCAAGCGCTGCACTAAGCTTAGTCGAAAAGGTCTTTAACTCTATCGAAAAAAGTCCGTGACTCATTGGCGGTCGGTTTCCCCTCAATACTCGACAACTCTTCGAGAAGCTCCCGCTGCCTCTCGCTTAAACTGGTCGGAACATGGATATACGTTCGCACATGCTGGTCTCCCCGTCGACCGCTATGCATATCGATTATTCCCTTGCCTTTGAGCCGAAACGTCTTACCGGTAGGAGTGCCGGGCGGGATCTTCATGTTTATCTCGCCGTCGAGCGTCGGAACCATGGTCTCCCCTCCCAGAACCGCCTGGGAATAGGTGATTGGCACCTCACAAATAATCTCGGAATCCTGACGGACAAAGATCTTGTGAGGTTCAATTGAGATTACGATGTATAAATCTCCGGGCAAGCCGCCGCCAGGTGCCGCCTCCCCCTCTCCTCGAAGCTTAAGCCGCTGCCCCTCGTCAATTCCAGCCGGAATTTTAACAGAAAGCTCTGCCTCTTTATTGACCCTTCCATTGCCGCCGCAAGTGCCGCAAGGCTTCACCACAACCTGTCCCCGACCCGCGCAAACTGGGCACGGTCTGCTTACCGCGAAAAAGCCCTGCTGCATCCTTACCTGACCGGCACCGTTGCATTGCTTACAGGTTTCGGGGGAGGTACCTTTTGCAGCTCCGTTGCCGCCGCAGGTCTCGCAAGGGGTAGCTCTAGAGAACACAATCGTTTTCTCTATGCCGCTTGCCGCCTCCTCAAGTGTGATTTCGAGATTGTAGCGCAAGTCCCGACCGGTCCGGGCACGCTGCCCGCCGCCGGTACCAAAGAAAGCTCCAAAAATATCTCCAAAAATGTCTTCAAATCCGGAGAAGTCACCAAATCCCGCCGCTCCGCCGCCGGAAAAAGCGGCATGGCCGAACTGATCGTACTTCCTACGGTTATCGGCATCGGACAGGACCGAATAGGCTTCTGTGGCTTCCTTGAACTTCTCCTCGGACTCAGGATTATCGGGATTGCGATCAGGGTGGAACTGTAGTGCCGCCTTGCGATAGGCTTTCTTTATTTCCTCGCCCGTGGCGCCGCGCGAGACGCCTAGAACTTCGTAGTAGTCCCGCTTTGACACCGCAAACCTCTAAAGAGAACTCAAGGGCTAAGCCCTACTTTACCTCTTCGAAGTCCGCGTCGACGACATCGTCGGAGTCGTCGTCTGAACTACTCGCACCGCTGGCACCATTCGACTCCGCTCCGCCGGCAGCGCCGCCCTCAGCCGCAGCACCCGCCGCGTCCGATTGAGTGGCCGACTGATACATTTGCTCAGCCAACTTGTGTGCAGCAGATGTCAGACGCTCTGAAGCGGCTTTGTAGGTAGAGCTTTCTGCTCCCGACTCTTCAACCACTTTTTTCGCATCAGCCAATGCAGCTTCAATCGAAGCCTTATCTTCAGCGGAAAGAGCGTCTCCGTGCTGAGAGAGCGACTGCTCAGTCGAGTAAATCAAGCCGTCAAGCTTGTTCTTCTCTTCAATTCCTTCACGTCTGCGCTTGTCTTCACCAGCATGCTCTTCGGCTTCACGAACCATTCGGTCGATCTCGTCCTCCGTAAGTCCTGAGCTGGCAGTGAGCTTAATCGATTGCTCTTTGCCTGTACCGAGATCCTTAGCGCTCACGTGAACAATTCCGTTAGCATCGATATCGAAAGTAACCTCGATCTGCGGAACTCCTCTAGGAGCCGGTGGTATACCGACCAACTCGAACCTGCCTAGAGTTTTGTTATCGCCGGCAAGTTCCCGTTCACCCTGCAAAACGTGGATACTAACAGCAGGCTGATTGTCTGCTGCAGTTGAGAAAATCTGGCTCTTACGAGTAGGGATCGTAGTGTTCTTTTCGATTAGCTTGGTCATCACACCACCTTGGGTTTCGATACCCAAACTGAGTGGAGTAACATCTAACAATAGAACATCTTTCACATCACCCTGCAGAACTCCTGCCTGAATCGCAGCACCGAGCGCAACCGCCTCGTCCGGGTTAATGCCCTTATTCGGAGTCTTGCCGAAGATCGCCTCAACACGCTGCTGCACCGCCGGCATTCGGGTCATACCACCCACCAGAATTACTTCGTCGATTTCACCTGCGGAACATCCAGCATCCTTGAGCGCTGTCTCACATGGGCCCTGAATCCGGTCGAGCAATTCGGCACAAAGCGCCTCGAGCTTAGCTCGGCTGAGTTTTACGTTTAAGTGCTTTGGACCGGAGGCATCAGCCGTAATGAACGGCAAGTTGATATCAGTCTCGAGTGCCGAAGAAAGCTCATGCTTCGCTTTCTCTGCCGCTTCTTTCAAGCGCTGCAGCGCCATCGTATCATTGCGAAGATTGATGCCTTGATCCTTATTGAACTCATCGGCCAAATAAGAAACGATTTCTAAGTCAAAGTCTTCACCACCGAGGTAGGTATCGCCGTTCGTTGACTTAACTTCGAAAACACCTTCACCAAGTTCGAGAATCGAAATATCGAATGTTCCACCACCGAGGTCGAACACTGCAATCTTTCGGTCGCCGGTCTTATCTAAGCCATAAGCCAAAGAAGCGGCAGTCGGCTCGTTAATGATTCGCAGCACCTCAAGCCCGGCAATCTTTCCGGCATCTTTAGTCGCTTGACGCTGAGCATCGTCGAAATAAGCCGGAACCGTTATCACAGCCTGCGTTACAGGCTCGCCTAGATAATCTTCGGCCGTCTGTTTCATCTTGGTCAAAATGTAAGATGATATTTCTTGAGGCGTCTTGATGTCGTCGCCCAGCTTGACTGCAGCATCGCCGTTGTCGGAAGCAACGATTTCGTATGGGAGCACTTCTTTGGCACGTGCGACCTGTTCAGCGCCAATCTTTCGCCCAATTAAGCGCTTTACCGCAAAGATGGTGTTGGTCGGATTTGTGACAGCCTGCCTGCGGGCGATTTGGCCGACGAGACGCTCGCCTTTCTCGTTGACGGCAACAACTGAGGGGGTGGTGCGCCCGCCTTCAGAGTTGGTTATGACCTCCGGGTCACCACCCTCCATGACGGCAACACAAGAGTTAGTTGTTCCGAGGTCAATTCCGATAACTTTACCCATTTAAATAGCCTCCGCTAAATGAATCTAAAAATCTGCGCTCACGAAAAATCTGGGCCATTTTCTCAAATCAGACCCGTGAAAAAACTAAACATTCGGGATACTTACTAAAGATATCCTCAGGCGAGAAGCAGCGTATGCCCGCACGCCCCAACGCGTCTCCTTGTGCGGTAACCATTATCCTGAGCCGGCGCAAGGCCATTCCAGGAAATATTTCCCAGCAGGCCAGCATTTTATCTAAAAAATACTGGCGTCTTATCCCGCTTCCGGAGCCTCGGTCTCAGCAGACGCACCGCCCTGGTCACCGTCAGCCTTCTCTTCGACCTCTGGCGCAGTAGCCACAACGACCTGTCCAGCCCGCAGCAATTTATCACGGAAGCGATAAGTTTTCTTATACTCTTCTATTACGGTTCCGGCTGGATGCTCATCGGTTGGAACCGACACCATCGCTTCGTGCAGCTCTGGGTCAAACTTCTTGCCCAAGGCGGACTCGCCCTTAATACCAAAGCGTTCAAAAGTTGAAACAAATTGGTCGCGTATCATTTCGATTCCGCGAGAAAATTCATTCGGTTCAGCTTCCGCAGCGCGCTGCTTTAAGGCCAATTCTAAACTGTCCACCACTTCGAGCAGTTCACGCGCCATGCCTTCGCCAGCGTAACGCAGCAAATCGGATCGTTCCTTCTTAGATCGTTTTTTTACGTTCTCCATTTCAGCAACCGCCCGCAAGAACTTGTCATAATTCTCGCGTGCTTCCTGCTGATAGCGCTGGGCTTCGTCGCGGATAACTTCAAGCTCGTCAGCAAGTTGGTCCAATCTGGAGTTGTCGACAGTCTGATCAGCTGAACCGGCATCAGACTGCTCCTCTCCGGGGCCGTCTGCGGAAGCCGCTTCTCGCTGCTCCCCATCCTCGCTATCATTGACTTCAGCTTGTTCGTCCAATTCCAACTCCTCTTCACCGAGCTCATCGTCGTGCTCGGGCGCATCGGCATTTTCAACCTTTATTCGTTTTTTAAATCTACGTCTTTTCATAGGAAATGATTTTTACCTCGAACCTAAGCGATACCAGAGCGAAGGCCGCACTTCAAAGCAAGAACGAAAAAAGTGCACTAGCCCAACCGAATCAACAATAACTTTAAGTCTCCACGTGAAAAAAGCCGGAATCTATGCCAAAAATACCCCGACTAATTAGGCGGTATTAAAACTAACGACCGAGGGATTCTGCATGTCCCCCAGCGCAGAATTAGATAATCATTCTTCGCAGGCCCTGCAACTGCTCGAGGAAGAACGCGGCACAGAGCTCGACGAACTCCTCAATGACCTGCATCCAGTCGAGCTTGTCTCGGTAATTGCCGCTGCGCCCGCAGACGTACAGGATGACCTGATAAAGCGGATCAGCGGGCTCGACCAAATCTCAGAACTCATCGCGTATGGAAGTGACTACATACGGCAGCTTGCTCTCGAATTGCTTGATGAGCCGAGAATCGCGGCCGTTATCAGACGTCTTGAACTTGACGATGCGGCTGACGTAATTGCGACTCTTCCAAGGCGTAAACAAACTTCCATTCTGCGACGCGTGAGCCCTCAGCAAGCACGCCAGATTCGCAGCTTGCTGGCGTACGACGAGGAAACAGCGGGCGGTATAATGACGCCGCTGTTCCTCAGCTATTTGCCGTATCTCACGACGGACGAAGCACTAAAAGATGTTCGGGCCCGACTACACAGTGAAGAAATAGATCCCGACATCGATATTACCTATCTGTATGTGGTGGACGAAAACCATGTGTTGCAGGGGATATGCTCTTTGCGCGAAATCCTCACGGCAGCGCCCGACACTTTGCTCAGCGACTTAATGAACGAAGAGCCGGTAACTGTTTCGCCGGAAGACGACCAAGAGAAAGTAGCCCGGCTTATTGCAGACTATGACTTTTCTAGTATCCCCGTAGTATCTCCAGAGACCCACGAACTGCTTGGTATCGTCACCGTCGACGACGTTTTGGACGTCATCGAGGACGAACACACCGAGGACTTGCTGAAGATGGCCGGTGCCCCGGATGAGGACATCGCAGTTTCAACCAGCTGGTCTGCTATCAAAAGCCGATTCCCCTGGCTCGTTGCGAGCTGGCTCGGAGGGATCGCGGGCGCGCTGCTGCTGGGTGAGTTCGCCGGCACCCTTGAACAGATCGTCGCCCTCGCGTTCTTTATGCCGGTGGTTTTCGGCATGGCGGGCAATGTCGGTTCTCAGTCAAGCACGATTACCGTTCGAGGTATTGCGACTGGAGAGGTTAGCGAGCACAGATCCTTTGGACGCATTAAGAAGGAAGCCTTTACAGGTTTTTCGCTGGGAGTGATTTTCGGCTGCTTGCTGGCCGGTGCGGCGTTTTTTCTGTTCGAGCAGCCGATTCTTAGTGCAATTGTCGGCACCTCGATTATGATCACCATGACTTGCGCTGCCACCTTTGGTGCGATCCTGCCGCTGTTTTTCAGACGGTTCGGAGTCGACCCCGCAGTCGCATCCGGCCCGCTTGTAACCACGTCACTCGACTTATTGAGCATTACAATTTACTTCACTGTCGCAACAACCCTGCTTCAATACTGGTAATGGAAGCTCACAAGTGTCGTGGAGTTGTCATCCGGGCCAGCGCGCTGCGTGAAGCTGACTCGATAGTTACGATTCTCTCTCCCGAACTCGGGCGTATAAGCGCAGTCGCTAGAAGCGTGCGAAAGAGCAAGAAGCGCTTCATGGGTGGAGTCGATGTTTTTGAATGCGCCGAGTTCGAACTCAATGCACCGCGTGGAAGCTCCAACCTGTACAACTTGAACGCCGTTCACAACAGAACCCCCTGGCCGAGGCTGAGAAACAGCCTAAGGAAATTCGCGCTTGCGTCGCTCGCGGTGGAGACCGCAGAAGCACTTTCTCACGAGGGGGACCCCGATGCCTCACTGCTCTACGCACCACTGCGACGAGTGCTTAGCGCACTCGACAGCAGCGAAAACTCACAGCAGGCACATGAATTTATCGTGTATTTCCTGCTAGAGACTCTCCGCGAATGCGGCTATGACCCGACACATCTTCCGTTTGCAGATGCGGACAACATCCGCGGGTGGTGGGAAGAAATGCTGCGCAGCGAACGACCGCTGGAAGCCCCCGGTGAAAAACAGGTTAGCCGCAGCTTCTCCGTTCTTTGCAGTTTCGTAGAAGACACTCTAGGGCGCGCCTTAAAAAGCCGCACACAGCTCGGGCTGTAGTTATTTACTAGTCGCCGCTGCTTTTTGAGCTTGAATCACTGCTCGAAGCCGACGACTCTGTTTTGGTCGTTGAACTTTGAGGTTTAGAAGAAGTGCTGTCAGAACTAGTGCTGCTGCTGGACGAACTGGAGCTATTCGAAGAGCTTGACGATGAACTTGCATAATCGGTCTTGTACCAGCCGGTGCCCTTGAGATGAAAAGCTGGCGCCGAGAGCAGTCGCTTAACTTTCTGGCCGGTATCGGGGCAGACCTCAAGCGGATCATCGGTGATCTTCTGCTTTATCTCAAAGCGGGTTCCGTCCTCTCTCTCGTACTCGTAAGTAGGCATTTGCCGGTTGGTCCTCCAGTGATAAGGCGCTGTAGATAGCTCGCATTTCGCCAATCGTCAATTAAATTGGCCAGAAAAGCCCCAATCTTAGCCATTAAAACCAATAAATTAAGTCAATTAGTGCAGATTGCATTCATGCACGGCGCTTTAGACGCCGATTACTGTTACGTAAACATTCACAACCCCTTAGGCAATGGAAGGCATCGACAAAATCAGTTCAACTGGCTCGGTTGCCGCGACTTCGCGGGCAAACGCAAATTCAATCGAGCCGAGCACTGAAACGGCTGCCCAAACGGCGGCAGCGACGTCCCCTTCCGTCTCGAACCCTTCCCAAAACCAACCCGCAGCGGTCGTAGACATCAGCACTTCGGCACAAGCGAGTTCTGAAGCCGCGCAGCCTAAGCAAAACACTCAAGCAAGCGCAGCTTCTTCCAATTCTGGAAAACAGCAATCTGAAAATGAGCAAGACGGCGAACTGACTGAAGAAGAAAAACGTAAAGTCGAAGAGCTCAAGGCACGTGATCGGGAAGTGCGCGCACACGAGCAGGCTCATCTTTCTGCTCTTGGTGCCCATAAGTCCGGCGGCCCTAGCTACGAGTATGAAACGGGTCCGGACGGAAAACAGTATGCCGTCGGCGGCGAAGTTCCGGTAGACGTTTCACCGGAATCAGAGCCGGAAAAGACAGTTCTTAAGATGCAGACGATACAACGCGCCGCGCTGGCTCCAGCAGAACCCTCGTCTGCCGACAGAGCCGTGGCCGCGAAAGCTGCACAGCTCGAGAGCCAAGCGAGAGCAGAAATTGCCAGTAGCAGCACTGAGAATTCAGAAGAGGGGCTAAACGGCGAAGTACCAAAGGCCGAAGCCTCACAGCCGGAGGAATCGTCCCGACCTAATCCAGCGGAACTCTTCGCCTCAGATCCGGTCTGTCCAATCTGCGGAGAGCCCGCTGCTCCAGACCACAGTCACACGACCGCCGTCGCTTAGCTATGTTAGTGAATGCCGACCGGCTGAGAAGAAGGCAGCACTCCATTTGAGACGCTTGAGTGCTTAAGCAGGTAGCCGTAGTCGACCATCGATTGAGCGATAAATGCCTGAAGAAAATATAGCCCAAACAATACAACGATAATCGACATATCCAACATGCCGAAGTTCGGGATCATGGGCCTGACTCGCGCCATTAACGGCTCAGTGGTGTCGTTGATTATTCGCACGATGAAATTACTGGGATCCGGATTGACCCAGGACAAAATAGCCCTAGCGATTAGCAGGAAAATAAACAATGTCACCAGCGAACTGAGAAGCTGGCCGACCGCCATTAAAAAGTTGCCCAGGAGAATCATGTCTCTAGTAAACCCATAAACGAAATTGACAACGCGGATCCTAACATGACCAGCGCATCGAACCAATCACCCAAGTTCGCGCGAGCGCTTCGTCGCCGCCTCCACAGCATCGGAGAGCGCAGCATGGAAGCCTCGCTCCTCCAATACGCCAAGTCCGGCAACCGTCGTGCCTCCCGGCGAAGCTACCATATCTCGCAGCTCCAAAGGAGCTTTGCCGGTGC
>JAUIIP010000327.1 GCA_030431555.1 bacterium | reverse complement strand
AGCGCTGCTTAAGACTGAAGGAGTTTCAATTTCGTTTAGACCGGATGCGCTTGAAGCCTTGGCGCAGATCGCCGAGGATGTTAACTCGCAGACGGAAGATATCGGCGCTCGAAGACTTCATACTCTGCTTGAGCGCGTGCTCGAGAGTTTGTCTTTTAAGGCTCCGGATCAGAACGGTGTGGAAGTTGTTATTGATAAAGCTTACGTAGATGAACAGCTCGCGGACATTGCGCGCGACAGGGACTTGTCCCATTTTATTTTATAAAAAGGTGTTCCAATGAAAGCTATTTTGTTAGCGCTGCTGCTGGCAGCTGCCGCAGGCTGCGGAAGAATGGGGCCGCCGAGACCGCCGGAAGATTTTGCCCCGGCGGCGTTGGCAGCGTTTGAGGTTCGCGGAACTGTAAGCGGGGTGGTTCTTAGGTGGAACGCGCCTGAACAGACGGCAGCCGGAGATCCTCTCGAAGACCTTAAGGGATTTTCCGTGCAGCGCAGCCTCCACACGGCCGGCGAGTCGCCTGACTACACCGAGATTATCTTTGTTGATTATTCTGGCGGACTCGAGGCGGCAGAAGGGGAGGAAAGGCCTGATAAGCTTTTTGAGTACAGTGACACCTTAGTTGAGCCCGGTAAAAGCTACGACTATCTTGTGGTTCCTGTTAATACTCACGGTGTTGAAGGAGAAATCCCTGGGCGCGCTCGTGTTACCTTTATCGGGCAGTCGAGTATCATCGAAATGCAATAGAATGAGTCAAAGCGTTTGTCCGGCGGCATGAAAGTTAAACGCAGTAGAAAAAACTCAGGGACTTATCACGTCATTCGAAAGATGAGTCAGTCGACCGGAAGCGGCACCTATCCGGCTGTCGACCCCAGAGATATCGTAGAGCCCGGTAGAACCGTCGGAAGCGTTGCGGCATTAGACGGACGTGAGCCGCTGCCCTTCGTGAAAATGCATGCGGGTGGAAACGATTTCGTCATTATAGATGGTCGCTACGGACTGCCTTCAGATATCTCACTGCTTGCTCGGGCGCTATGTGATCGGCACTTCGGAGTCGGTGCCGACGGCTTGGTGGTCCTGGATAATTCGACCAGTGCTGATTTTTTGATGAACTTTCGCAACCCCGATGGTTCTGTTTCCGAGATGTGTGGAAATGCCTTGTTGTGCTTGGCGCGTTTCGTTCATAAGCTCGGGCTCTGCGGCCCGACGAAGCGGAAATTCGACTTTGAAGCCGGCCTGCGAAAGATTAGTTCTCACGTTATTGGCGGCGGCGAACGAGTTCGCATAGATATGGGGGCTCCGTTGCTCGAGGGACGGCGCATACCGACTAGCGCCCCCGGCAGGCACATCGGCGCTGCTCTGCCGGTGGACGGGCGTGAAGTTCGGTTTACTGCCGTGAATATGGGAAACCCGCATTGTGTAATTGAGGTGGACGAGCTGTCCGACGCAGTCGTCCAGGATCTTGGCCCAAAAATCACTCGACACGAATTTTTCCCCGAAGGGACCAATGTTGAATTTGTACGGGTCGTTGATGAGCAACACCTACAATTTAGAGTTTGGGAACGGGGAGTTGGCGAAACTCTGTCCTGCGGCAGTGGTGTGTGCGCCGCTGCCGTAGCGATGAATCTCGAGGGCCGAACGGGCCGGGAGGTCCGCGTCTCTACCAAGGGCGGCGAATATGATGTAAGTTGGAGTTCTGCTAACGACCGGGTGTCGCTGGCAGGTATTGCAGACATCGTATTCACTGGCGAGTGCAATCTCGACCAAGGAGTCGGCCGCTTGCTTGACGAACTTAGCCTGTAGGCCGGCGGGAGAGTTTATATGTTTTCCGGGACTATACCTGCGCTAATCACTCCGTTCGAAGCTGGCAGCAAGGGAGCTAAAATCGACTTCGAAGCACTGAGCGCTCTGATTGAATGGCATCTGGACTGCGGAGTTAACGGCTTTGTTGTCTGTGGCACGACCGGTGAATCCGCCACACTCTCAATTGATGAAAAGCTGGCTTTGTTCAAGCACTGCGTTGCGGTGATTCGCGGACGGGTGCCGGTCATCGCAGGCACCGGCAGCAACAACACCCAAGCGTCGGTAGATCTGACCCGCAGCGCTAAAAAGATTGGTGTGGACGGAGTGCTTGCCGTTACGCCCTATTACAACAAGCCTACACAGCCCGGCTTGATTCAGCACTTTAGTGCTATCGCTGATGAAGGGCTCCCGACTATCGTTTACAATATTCCGGGCCGTTCGGTGATAGATATAAGCACAGATACGTTTTGCGCTCTTGCCGAGCATAAGCATATCACTGCCGTAAAAGAAGCTTCCGGCAGTGCTGCAAAGCTTCTTGAGTTGGCTCAGCGTCTGGGAGGAAAGCTGGATCTGCTTTCCGGCGAGGATCATATGACCTACTTCGTCATGGCCGCCGGCGGTACCGGCGTGATCTCTGCGAGTGCGAACGCGATTCCGACTGCTATGGTCCGGATAACCGACGCGGCAGAGGCGGGAGACTTCGCTGCTGCCCGGGAGGCGCAACTGGCTGCGCTTCCGGCGATTCGAGCACTGTTTATCGAGTCGAATCCTTCGCCGGTCAAAGCCGCTCTCGCGGCCAGCAAGCGCATTGCCTGTGAGGATCTGCGGTTACCGTTGGTTCCGGTTTCGCAGGCCAGTCGAGAAGTTCTACTCGAAACAGTAACAGTCGCTTAACTTCATGTCTGCTGAGCTTAAAATTTGCCTTGTCGGTGCTACAGGCAGGATGGGCCGCGAGATCGCGCAGCGTGCGAATGTCGTCTGTGGGGTTGTTGAGAGCGGTGTCAGCGAGGAAGTCCTCGCTGAGTTCGAGTTTCCGATAAGCACCGCCTTTAATAAAAATTGCCCGGATATAAATGTAATTATCGATTTCTCCACCCCAGCGGGCACGGAGAAGGCGAGGGCACTAGCGACTGAGCTTTCGGTTCCGCTTCTCGTAGGCACAACTGGTTTGGACGAGGTTCAGCTTTCGGCGCTTAGTATCCACGATGAGGGCGTACTTGTATTTTGACCCTTCGCCTTCGTACTCGGCAATCCTCACGCT
>JAUIIP010000326.1 GCA_030431555.1 bacterium | reverse complement strand
TCATCAAGCAGCTCCGGCGTAAACTCACCTTTTTCGACAATAAACTCGATGTTCATCTGCGGGTACGCCTCGTCCAAAAACTTCAAGTCCGTAGGCAGACGATCGGGCACCTCATCGTCGCTCTTGACAACAGTAACTACTTTGACTCGATTGGTATGCTCATTTCGCGCCACATACAGCATCGCGGTGTTTAGATTGGCCAGGTTGTCGCCTCGAGTGAAGAAAACCACGGTTTGGGCATTAATGCTGTCTAATAAGCCCTCAAGCGACCTAGTAATCGACTGACCAACGCCGAGCACCGAGCGAACGCCCTCCCGAACCAGGTAGATGCCGATCTTCAGCAGCATTGTTCGACCGAGCATGACACCAACTATGAATAAAGATGGTAAAAAGTAATAAAGGAAGATCTTAAGGTATTCAGTGTTAAGGGAAATATTCCCCCAAATACCAACGGTGACCGCCAGGGCCGCTAGGCAAACTGTAAGCCAGGACGCTCTAATGTCCCTAGGCAGGCTCCCGCGATAAATCTTCAGAAGCGCGTTACCCACAGTAAAAAGCAGCATGACGCATAGAAACGAAATCGTATAAACCCCGGCCAAATGATGTACGTCCTTCGCCACGTAAAGCAGCACTGAACACAGCAGAAAGAATGTCGCAATTACGTAATGCAAAGTACGGAACCGACTCAGGCGCAGCAAAAACTGCGGCAAGCAGCGGTCGAGTGCCATTCTGTGAACAAGTCCAGTGACGCCTACGTAACTCGTCAACACGGCACCTGAGAGCACAAGTGCCGCATCAATCGAAATCATGATCGAGAAAGGTTTGCCCAAGCCTGCCCCACCTATCACCTGAGCCAGGTGACTTAGCAGCGCCTCCTGATTCTGCGCCACGGCGGCCATCGGCAGGACAGCTAATGTTAGCAGACAGATCGTCGGGTTAAAAAAGCTTACTGCGATCCACATGTTTCTTAGAGTTTTTGGGAACACACCGCGCTTTTGCTCTTCGACAAAATTTGCTGAGCTCTCAAAACCTGAGATTCCGAGCATCGCAACGCAAAAGCCGAACAGCAGCGGGTTGCTGCTCTCGAATATCGGCTCAAGTTTGAAGTTATTTACGAGCTGGGTGGAACCATTGAAGAAGACATACGCTGCACCTGACAGCAGCAAAATGGAGAGGCTCAATATATGAAAAATAAAAATCGCCAGCGCCACCCGGGCACTTTCTCCGATACCTCGATAAACTAAGAATGCGAATGCGCCGAGAAGCGCAACAGTAAAATACGGAATGTGGATTCTCAGACTCTCAGGCGCCCCAAATGCGATACCGGCATGAACTCCGTAGTGCACCGCCTCGCTCGCGGAAATAACGGCGGTGGCCAAATATGAAAGAATTGTCAGACAGGCCGCTACGCTTGCAAGTTTCTTGCTCGTAGTATTGAGCAGCGCATTATAAGCCCCCCCGTTGAGAGGCATCGCTCCGACGACTTCAGCGTAGATTCTTCGGAACAGCCAGAGCACGGCCGCAACCATGATAAGCGAAAGTGGAGCCCAGGGTCCTGCCCAAAGTATCGCAAGCGCCGAGACATACAAGCAGCTGCTGGTAATGTCGTTGCCGCAGATCGCAGTGGCATGCCACTCTCCCAGCGCCGCGTCTTCATGACGAGAGATCTCTTCAGGCTCTATATTGGCTTGTTCCACGACTTATATAAGCCTCCGCTCTAAACTCGACTACATTATGTCAACAGAAGCGTCGGTTCAATACAAACGTTTGGAATAGGCTTCTTCGCTTAAGATCTCTTTAACAAAGCCCTCAGGGAGGTTTGTCGCAATCGATTGGTTCGTATCCGGACATTGCACAGCCCGCAGGGAACCAGAGTACGGCATGAATTTGTACAATTCCTTCAAACGTCTTGCATAGTATGTATGCGGAAGAACCGTAGAACACTCCTGGGCGAACTTAAGGTCAAACGCGTCGATTCTATATGGCCGCTTAGCCGACTCATCCCAGAAGACGTCCTTCAAAATAGACGCGTCGTGCTCGCTGGGAGCGCCGAGCTCAAGCGCCGAGCGGGCGTGCTGCGGCCGCACCCGTTCAGTCTTAACGACTCTGTATCCCAAGCTCTTCTGCTCTTCTTCTGACAAAGGAAAGTGCACAGCGGCTAAGCTCTCCTCGTAAAGATTAGCTGCAAATTTGGGCGGAAAGAACTGATCTTCGATCCCCTCCCCTCGTATTTTCTTCTTCAGCAAAGACACCAGCCGCTCATAGTCTTCCTGCGAATACTGCCGGTTAAGCACGTGGTATTTTTTACCCACAAGTCCGCAGCACCCGAAGCAATGCTCGCAGTCGTAGCAATGAGCGCAGTACTGCATGAAGCGGCATTTGACGACATTGATGCAGTGGCTAATCTCAAAGCAGCTGTCCTGCGTAGTCACAGACCGCCTGCAAAGCTCCGAACCGAGTACACTTACGCAGTCCGTGCAGTCCTTCGCCTTATGACAGCGCAGAACTCTCACACAGTCCTCGCTTTCCGAGGCGAAAGCGGAATCCACACAATTTTTGCTCTGCAAAACATACGCGCCGGTGCAGGCATCGCATTGTTCGAGATCGACACCACGATAAAACGCGTTCTGGGAGACCATATGGGAAAACCGCTCAACTGCTTTGAGGTAGCCGCGAACTGTCGCCGTGTCTATTTTTCGGATTCGCTCGTGATATTCATCTTTTGTTAGCTTTTCATTAAAGAGGCAGTAGTCTTGATCACGCAGATTCCAGCAGAACATGCAGTTGCTGCATCCCCTACAGTCAAAAAGAAAAGAGCTATCACGGCAGTTCCTCGAATGAAGACCGTAGTGAACATTGTAGCAGTTCTTGCAGTTCACTAAGTCAGAGCTTATTTCACAGCGAAAGGAGTACACGCTGAACTGACAGCGAGTATGCTCTACGACGCGAAAACAGTAATGACAGTCCTCGCAGTTAAGACCCGAGTGACACATGTAGCAGTTTCTTGAATACCACCAGTCGTCGGCGTAGGCGCAGTTCTCGTTCCCATGTCCGATATTGTGAGC
>JAUIIP010000325.1 GCA_030431555.1 bacterium | reverse complement strand
CCATTCGCACCGCAACTCCATTTTCGACTTGCGCGTCATAATATGACCTCGGGCCGTCGATAACTTCGGAATCAATTTCAGTTCCGCGAATAAACGGACCAGGTGCCAGCACAATCGAGTCCGGCGCATACTTCGACAATAGCTTTTCGCTGATGCAGTACTTATACGAATACTCTTCAAGCGAAGGAACAAACGACTGACCCAAGTACTCCTTCTTCATTCTTAGCGACATCACCACATTTGCGCCTTCCAGTGCGGGTTCCATATGGTGATGAACTTCTACGCCCATTGCCTCAAATTCCGGTCGCGCCAAGCTTGGCGGAGCAACAACGCTGACTTTGTTTCCGAGAACTCGATGTAGGAAAATATTCGACCGCGCTACTCGACTGCGCAAAACGTCACCGACAAGAACGATCTTCAGGCCGCTGAGCTTGTCGAGCGCCTGCTTAATCGTGAGCGCATCCAGCAGAGCCTGAGTCGGATGCTCATGCAGACCATCGCCCGCATTAACTACCGCGCTGCTGCTTAGATGGTCTGCAATCAACTGAGGAGCACCGCTGGCGGCATGCCTGACGACTACTACATCCGGCGCCATCGCTTCCAAAGTCCTGACGGTATCTATAAGCGTTTCGCCTTTAGTAACACTGCTTGAATCACCGGAAACATTAACGGCATCGGCGCTCAGTCTCTTCGCGGCAATCTCAAAACTCGTTCGAGTACGAGTCGAAGGCTCTAGAAATAGATTGATGACCGTCTTCCCGCGAAGCGATGGCACCTTCTTGATTTTGCGTCGATTAATGTCGGTAAAGACTTCAGCCGTATCCAGCAGGTACTTGATTTGATCCGCAGACAAGCCCTCAATTCCTAGAAGGTGCTTGTAAGACGCCGGAGTTACTGATGAGTCCTTACTCATTTCAGCTCTGCCCTTTTCTGGTGTCTCGCAAATATACTCCTTCCGTATCGTCGCACTCTGTTAGCTGCACCTGCACCATTTCATGCGCTGAGGTAGGAATGCTCTTGCCGACATAATCGGCTCGGATTGGAAGCTCGCGGTGTCCGCGGTCGACAAGCACAGCAAGCTGGACAGCCTTCGGCCGCCCATAATCGATAATCGCGTCTAGCGCCGAGCGAACAGTTCGACCTGTATAAAGAACGTCATCGACCAGCACGATTAGCCGTTTATCGACGTTAAAAGGCAGGTCGGTTCCCCTGACCAGAGGCTGATCGGAGCTGTTAGAGAGGTCGTCTCGATAAAGCGTTATGTCGACTACTCCCAGAGGCACCTCGGTGTTCTCGATGGCTATGATCTTCTTGTGGATCCGCTGGGCTAAGTGGTCGCCCCGCGTGCGAATCCCGACAATCGCGACGTCTTTCGCACCGCCGTTCCTTTCCAGGATTTCATGGGAAATTCTCGTCACCGAGCGTCGAATTTGATCTTCACCCAGAACCCGCTTCCAGTCTTTGGATACACTGCCCATTACGCACTTCCCCCAAGAAGAGTGTCAGTAGAAAAAACGAAATTACCGGTGGATTGTGCCGGGAGACTCGCGGCACCACTGTCCTCCAGAGAGGAGGTTATGAAAGGTTTGCTGTATTTCACTCTCACCCTTCCGGGCCTCACGGAACCCGCTTAAAAGGTAAATCGCGCAAATAGTATCAGAAGAGTAAGAGCTACGCAAGAAAACCTACGCGCCGTCCCTTATGTCCGCTGACTGTTTTCCCTTCGCTAAGGACCTGTTAGTCTTGCCGCGCTTTCGATGCTTCTACGGCGATGGGGGGATAAATGGATAAAACGCAGTGGATTTGGTTTGATGGAGAACTTGTCCCCTGGGACAACGCCCAGATACACGTATTAACTCATACTCTACATTACGGCGGAGGCGCGTTTGAGGGTATTCGAGCATACGAGACCGAACGCGGGCCCGCGATCTTTCGTTTGAAAGAGCACATAGAACGGCTTATATACAGCGCGAAGGCCGTCGGCATGGAACCAACTTTCGACTGCGACGCAATTTGTCAGGCGGTTGTCGATACGGTTAGGCAGAACTCCCTAAAATCCTGCTACGTCAGACCAATCTTCTTTTACGGCTACGGTAAGATGGGGATTAACCCCAAAGGGGCTCCGGTACGGCTGGCGATAGCGTGCTGGCCTTGGGGGCGCTATCTTCCGCACGAGGCGGTAGATATTAAGGTCAGCTCCTATATCCGTATTCATCCGAAGTCGACCATCGCCGACGCGAAGGTTTGCGGCCACTACGTCAACAGCATGATGGCAGTGCTTGAGCTCGCAGGAAGCAAGTACCATGAAGCCTTGCTGCTCGACCATACGGGCAATATAGCTGAGGGTCCGGGAGAGAATATATTCTTCGTCTTCGACAATACTATTAAGACTCCGACCAGGAACTCAATTCTGCCGGGCATTACCCGAAGCACTATAATCGAGGTTGCCAAGTCCCACGGATACACAATTGAGGAGACAAGCCTATCAGTAGAGGAGGCATGCAAGGCCCAGGAGGCGTTCTTCACAGGCACTGCAGCCGAAGTCACTCCGATTCGCTCGATAGATGACGACGTCTTTGGCGACGGCAATCCCGGCCCGGTGTCTCTCAAGATAAAACAAGAATATCAAGACATAGTCAGCGGCAAGAATCCCGACTACGAAAAGTATTTAACCATAGTCGAATAGCACAGCGATTTTAGCCTTCGCTCCTCTTCGACCTGGCGCAGAGGAAAAGCGAGACTCCCAGCACCGCGGCCAGTGTAAAAAACACAAGGCTCGTTGCAGTGTTAATCTGCGAACTTACTCCGAACGCACTTTGCAGCTCAGCGCTGTAGTAGTGCCGGTGAAAGTTTCGCAAAAGAAAGAACTCTATCATGCTCAATATAATCAACTTGTTCTCAAGCGGCCTGCGCGCAGCCAGGATGCTGAGCGTTCCAAGCACAAAGACGAACGAGCCCATGATTCGCACAAGGTACTGCTCGCGCAAGGCCCACTCGAACGACGCACCGTAAACAGCGGCACTCCATCGCTGGAAGTCGGGAGAAAACATCAGTCCGGTCCCGATTATAAGGTGAGAC
>JAUIIP010000049.1 GCA_030431555.1 bacterium | reverse complement strand
TCCGTAGAGCAGAGCGGCGAAGTTACCCGCAACGTCGAGATTGCAATCCCGCATGAAATGTATGACGCGCAGTTCGACGCTGCGCTGGCTCAGGCCATTCCCCGTGTTCGGATCAAAGGCTTTCGCCCCGGTCGCGCTCCAAAAGCAGTTGTAGCAAAGATGCACGGTGATGCGCTGCATCAGGACGTAGTTTCTAAGCTGATCAACGACGCCTACAACGACGCAGTGCGGGAACACGATCTGAGGGTCGTGGGTAATCCCAGCATTGATCTAAAGGAGTTCAAAAAGGGTGAAGACCTTTGTTTTACCGCGAAGGTAGACGTATTTCCGGAGCCGAAAATTGAAAACTATGAAGCTCTGAAAATTGAGGTCGAGGTTGAGCCTGAAGAGGTTAGCGACGAGGATGTTCAGGCGGAGCTTGATGGGCTGAGAGAGCGCTTTGCTTCGCTCGAACCGATTGAAGGCCGAGACGTCGTCGAAGACGGCGATATCGCGACAGTGGATTTTTCCGGAACTGTTGAGGGCGAGCCGTTCGCGGGTTCCGACCGCAAGGGCGTTGTGCTCGAAATCGGAAAATCCGAACGCTTCGTCGATTTCGACAAAGCTTTGATAGGACTAAAAGTCGGTGAGGAGTCGGAAGTCGAGGTGACGCTGCCGGAGGATATCGGCGACGATAAGATAGGCGGAAAGAAGGCCGTATACCAGGTTCTCGTACATAAGCTGGAGCGCAAGGAACTGCCGGAGCTCGATGATGAGTTGGCAAAGAAAACTCAAGTCGCTCAGACGATCGACGAACTTCGCGACTACATCAAGAATACAATGCAGCAGCAGAAGAAAGAGCAGAATAAAAATCTGCGACAGACCAAGCTGTTTGAGGCGATTCTTGAGAAGAACGATTTTGACGTTCCACAGACTCTGGTCGACGAGGAAATCCGAGAGATTCTTTTCGAAATGGGCTTGTTGGATCGCCGAAAAGAAGAATCTTACAAGATCAACGTTGCTCAGTTCCGCGACTCTCTAAACGACGGTGCTCGGTTTAGGGTGCGACGCTATATCTTACTCGAGCAGATAATCGATCAGGAAAACTTCGAGATTAAAGATGCCGACGTTGATGCTTGGCTGGATGCACAGGCCGAGGAGTCTAAGGTCAGTCGTGAGGAAGTCGAGAAAGCGTTCGGACTTCCTGATAACGAACGAGTTATTCGCAAGATGATTACTCGGGAACAGATGACTGAGAAGCTTCTAGCTGATGCGAAGATTAAGGATCTGGTCAAAAAGCCCGACGCAGGCGATAAGAAGTAATCGAAGATAATCCGAAGCGGAGAAGAAACGATGAACTATATTCCTTACGTCATTGAGCAGACCGGTCGCGGAGAACGTTCTTACGACATTTATTCCAGACTGCTCAAAGATAGGATCGTGTTTCTGGGGTCGGAAGTAAATGACGTAGTCGCTAACGTTATTACCGCTCAGTTTCTGTTTCTCGAAAGTGAAGATCCGGAAAAAGACATTTACTTTTACATTAACTCGCCCGGCGGCTCAGTCACTGCCGGTTTAGCGATCTATGACACGATGCAATATGTAAGACCGCCGGTTTCAACGCTCTGCCTGGGGCAAGCTGCGAGTATGGGCGCGTTCTTGCTTGCTTCCGGTGCCAAGGGTAAGCGCTTCGCGTTGCCTCATGCGCGAATAATGATTCACCAGCCGCTTGGAGGATTCCAAGGTCAGGCGTCAGACATCGAGATTCATGCCAAAGAGATGTTGCGCATGAAGGAAGAACTCAACCGCATGTTGGCAGATCACACCGGTCAGCCGCTTGAGCGAATCGCGACTGACACCGATCGCGACTACTTCATGTCGGCTGAACAGGCGACGGAGTATGGGCTGATTGATGATGTCGTTGTGCACCGAGCGTCTGGAGACAAGGACAGCTAAAGTCGCTCGCTGCTTAGGCTTTTGTAGTCCGTGCTTGGCTCCACCCGGGCCATCTTATATACTTTTAAATTGGGTGCTGTGCTTTTGGTTATGTGCATGTCCCTGTTGGATTTGGCAGGAGGATGATTAGTGGCAAAGGGATCAGATCGAGGACAATCATCTCTGGTTTGCAGTTTCTGCGGTAAGAGCCAGGAAGAGGTTCGCAAGTTAATTGCGGGACCCGAGGTGTATATCTGCGACGAGTGTATTGACCTCTGTAATGACATTATTATGGAGGAAGTCGAGGATGAGCACGGCGTCGGCCGCTCTTCGCATGTCCCCAAACCAAAAGAAATCCGACAGTTTTTAGACAACTATGTAATCGGTCAGGACGAAGCCAAGAAGGTCCTTTCCGTCGCCGTCTACAACCACTACAAGCGGCTCGAAAACTCGTCCGGTAAATCAGAAGTCGAGCTTGCTAAATCCAACGTATTGCTTGTCGGTCCGACCGGTTCCGGGAAGACACTGCTGGCGCAGACACTAGCTCGCATGCTCGACGTGCCGTTCACCATAGCGGACGCTACAAATTTGACCGAAGCAGGATATGTCGGAGAAGACGTAGAGAACATCATTCTCAGCCTATTGCAGAGTGCTGATTACGATGTCGATCGGGCACAGCGCGGGATAGTCTACATTGATGAAATCGATAAGATTTCCAGAAAGTCCGACAACCCTTCGATTACCCGCGATGTATCGGGAGAAGGTGTTCAGCAGGCGCTGCTTAAGATTATTGAAGGAACCACTGCGAGTATCCCCCCCAAGGGAGGGCGAAAGCATCCGCAGCAGGAGTTCTTGCAGGTCGATACTTCCAATATATTGTTCATTTGTGGCGGGGCTTTTATCGGTCTCGACGACATTATTCGTCGCCGCTCTCAGGGTAATACCATGGGTTTTAGCGCCGAGGTTCGTCCAAAGAACAAGAAAAAGGACGTATTAATGGATGCCGAGCCGGCTGATTTGCTCAAGTTTGGCTTGATTCCTGAATTTATTGGTCGACTGCCGGTCATTGCCACGCTGGGAGAATTGGACGAGGACGCTTTAGTCAGAATCCTTGTCGAGCCTAAGAATGCTCTTGTGAAGCAATACGCTCGGCTTTTCGAGATGGAAGACGTTCGTCTCAAGTTTACTGACGACGCTCTTGGGGCGGTTGCGCAGACTGCGCTTGATCGCAAGCTCGGGGCCCGCGGCCTTCGGTCAATTCTCGAAGAAGTCATGCTGGAAGTGATGTATGAGATCCCCTCGCAAGAAGACATCAAAGAGGTGGTGATCTCCGGCGAAACCATTCTGCGAGGTGAACAGCCTCTAATTGTATACGAGCACAAGGCCGAGTCTGCCTAGATCCGTTTCCTCTGGCTTCAGCCAAATTCTTTGAAATCGGCATACTTACGTGAGATGATAGGCTTAGTATTGGCCAAACTCACTTTTTAGTGTTGATTGAGAAAAAGGTTTTTGACGCCCGAAGCATCAATGATTACATCAGAAGAATATGGCTTTGATTTTTAGGTAATTCCGTAGGTTTCTTTACACGTACGGTAGGTAATCAGGTGAGTAATGAGTAGCAAAGAAAACAATCCCGTTCCGCTGTTAGCTCTTCGCGACATTATAATCTTTCCGCAGATGGTCGTGCCCTTGTTTGTAGGACGCGAGAAGAGCGTGCGTGCGCTCGAGGAAGCGGAGCGTCAAAAGAAGCCGATTATGCTGGCGGCGCAGCGAGACGCCAAAACGCATCACCCTGGTCCCGAGGACATCTTCGATGTCGGTACCCTTGGCGAAGTGATGCAGATGATGAAGCTCGCTGACGGGACGGTCAAGGTCCTGGTCGAAGGGAAGAAGCGCGCCAAGATCGAACGCTTCGTAGAAACAGAAGAATTTTTTCTGGTCGAAGTCGAGGAGCTTGCTGAAGGTGCTGAAATGAACGCCGAGCTTAAGGCTTTGATGCGCTCTGTTCAGTCTTCTTTCGAAAGCTACGTAAAACTCGGCAAGAAGATCAGCCCCGAGATGATTCATCAGGTCAACGCGATCGACGATCCGTTCCGTTTAGCTGACGCAATCATTGTTCATCTGAACATCAAACTTGACGAGAAGCAGGATATCTTGGAGACGAACAGCGCCAGCGAGCGTCTCGAGAAGATTTATACTCACATGAAGTCTGAGATCGAAATCCTGCAGGTTGAGAAGCGCATCCGGACGCGTGTCAAAAAGCAGATGGAGAAGACTCAAAAAGAGTACTATCTCAACGAGCAAATGCGCGCGATCCAGAAGGAGCTTGGCGAGAAGGATGATTTCAGAAACGAAATCCAAGAGCTCGAAGAAAAGCTCAAGGCCAAGGGGATGCCCGAAGAGGCTCACAAGAAGACCGAGAACGAGATTCGCAAGCTCAAAATGATGTCTCCAATGTCAGCGGAGGCTACAGTCGTGCGCAACTACGTCGACTGGATGCTAAGTCTGCCTTGGAACGAATTTTCGGAAGAGAAGCTCGATCTATCTGAAGCTGAAGGAATTCTCGACGAAGATCACTTCGGACTTTTTAAAGTTAAAGAGCGTATTCTTGAATACCTTGCAGTCCACAAGCTCGTCGGCAAAATCAAAGGCCCGATTCTATGTCTTGTAGGTCCTCCGGGTGTCGGTAAAACCTCGCTCGGTAAGTCTATCGCCAGGTCGACCGGACGTGAGTTCGTTCGGATAGCGCTTGGTGGCGTTCGAGACGAGGCTGAGATTCGTGGACACCGCCGAACTTATATCGGTGCACTTCCGGGTAAGATTATCCAGTCGTTAAAGCGTGCCGGTAAGAGTAACCCGGTATTTCTGCTTGATGAGGTTGATAAAATGTCAGCTGATTTTCGCGGGGATCCATCTTCGGCACTGCTTGAGGTGCTCGATCCGGAGCAGAACGACACCTTTGGTGATCACTACTTGGATGTCGACTACGATCTGTCGCGGATTATGTTTATTACTACCGCGAACACAATTTCGACTATTCCCCGTCCTTTGCTGGACAGAATGGAAGTGATTCAGATCGCGGGTTACACCGAGCTTGAGAAGCTGCAAATCGCCAAGAAGTACTTAATCCCGAAGGCATGCGAAAAGAACGGTCTGAAAGAGGAAAACGTTCACTTCGAAGACGATTCGATTCTGGGGATGGTTCGCCATTATACCCGGGAAGCTGGAGTGCGTAGTTTGGAGCGAACAGTCTCAAGCGTATGTCGTAAGGTCGCCGTTTCTATCGTGAAGAACGGAGAAGACTCAACCGAGACAATTACGCTAGAGAACCTCGATAAGTTCCTTGGCGTAAGAAAGTTCAAATACGGCCAGCAAGAGTCAGAGAACGTCAGCGGCAGCGCTACGGGCCTCGCCTGGACGGAACTGGGCGGAGAGCTGCTTACTATCGAAGTAGCAATCGTTCACGGTAAAGGACGGCTGATTATTACCGGGAAGCTCGGTGATGTGATGCAGGAGTCTGCTCAAGCAGCGATGATGTATGTTCGTTCGCGAGCAACGTCGCTCGGCCTGCCGAAGGACTTTTATTCGAAAGTGGACATTCACATTCACGTTCCGGAAGGAGCAATTCCTAAGGATGGTCCTTCCGCAGGTGTTACGATGGTTACGGCAATCGCATCGGCCCTTACAGGCATACCGGTTGACCGCAACATTGCAATGACCGGGGAAGTGACTCTGCGAGGACGCGTGCTTCAAATCGGCGGCCTGAAGGAGAAAATCCTGGCGGCTCACCGCGGCGGAATTACTCGAGTTCTCATTCCGAAAGAGAACGAGAAGGATATCGAAGAGATTCCGACCTCAGTTCGTGAAAACGTTGAGATTATATCAGTAGCTCACGTCGACGAGGTGCTGCGTGAGGCGCTGATAGTACAGGATCACGAGCATTTCACCGAACTATTGGAGAAGCGCAAACGGCGCTACGACGACCTCTTCGGTCAGCCGGCGATGGATATTACAACTACCTCGCAGCTCGGCCAGGATGTTGAAGAGCCGGATGTGGTTACGCACTAAGTAGTATTTTGTGACGGACTCATCATTGAAAGCCCGGCCTTAGTTAGGCCGGGCTTTTTTATTTTTCGCCTTGGGGTAATGGTGTAAAAGCATTGCTGTAATGAACCCTCAGTCCGCCAAAGATGTTCCATCCGAATCAAAGGACGATACAGCCGTTCTTCCGATAAGCACATTGCTGCTTGGAGTGGCAATATTCATGATTGGCAGCGGCCTGCAGAGCACTCTGCTTGGCGTGCGCGCCGTAGTAGAAGGCATGTCGTCTTTTACGATTGGCGCCATCATGACCGGTTACTTTATCGGCTACGCGCTGGCGTCGATGTTTGCCCCAGGTTTTATTCGCTCAGTTGGCCACATCCGTACATTTGCAGCTTTCGCGTCTCTGTTTTCGGCGGCAGCGCTGGCTTACATACTAAATACCAGTTCGGAGCTTTGGCTGTTTTTGCGTACTCTACAAGGGATCTGCCACGGGGCTATGATTCTGGTGGTAGAGAGCTGGCTAAACAGCGCCTGTAGTTCGAGCTCAAGAGGACGTGTCCTCAGCATCTACCAGGTAGTCCTGCTCGGTGGGCTGATGTTGGGACAGCTCCTATTGAATATCGCCGAGGTGGATGGAGCTGTTTTATTCTGCCTGTCTTCGATTTTGCTATCGCTTTGTCTCGTGCCGATGACCCTTGCTCGGGTTGAACAGCCGCATATGCCTGATCCCAAGCCGCTTGGAATCGTGAGGCTGTACCATATATCTCCCATCGCGCTTGTGGCTACCTTGATCGGCAGCGTAGCCCTGAACGCTTTCGTGAGTTTGATGCCGACTTACGGCGCGTTCATGCAGTATGATACCTTCAGTATATCTATCTTTATAGTCGCCTTTTTGCTCGGCGGCTTTCTTCTTCAGTGGCCTTTAGGCTGGTTGTCGGACAGAATCGACCGGCGGATAATAATAATAGTTTGCGCTCTTCTCTCGAGTGTTCTGCTCGGCGTTAAGGCACTAGTATTTAATTGGAATGAGCACGGCCTGATCGCGCTCTGCTTCGTGTATGGCTCGATAACTTTGTGCACATACCCTATTTGTGCTGCGTATTTAAACGACTTTGTGAATGATGAAGAAAGGCTTGGTGCGGCGAGCAGCTTAATCTTCGCCTATGGTGCGGGCGCCGTGTTCGGACCATTCATTTGCGGCTTGGTTATGGAGTCTTTAGGGCCAGAAGGTCTTTTCTATATGTTATTTGCTCTTCATATTGCCCTAGTTGCTTTCGCGCTCTATCGTTATACTAAACGCAAGCCGATTTCCGAGGAAGAAAAGGAAGAGTTCATTGCGGTTCCTCGAACCACTTTTGCTGCGCTGGCGCTCGACGAGCGCTTTGATGAGCCCGCAGCGGGGCAGTCGGCGGAGTATTAGCCTCTTACGGGTCCTGTTCCCCAGAGCGTTGCTGGTGGCAGCTCTATCACTCATGCTGCTTGCCTGCTTTTGGCCTGCAGAGAGTTATGCTCAAGAGCGCAGGCCGATTGTAATTATTCCAGTATCCGGTCCGATTAATTCGGCCAAAGCAGATTTCCTTTCCTATGCTCTGGAACGTGCCGAGAGCCGAGGTGCGAAACTCGCGGTGATTACGCTCAACACACCGGGAGGGCTGCTTACATCGATGAAATTGATGGTTGAGTCGATGCTGGAGGCTCATGTTCCGACAGTCGTCTATGTTTCGCCTAGCGGCGGTGGTGCTATTTCTGCGGGGGTGTTTATCGCATATGCGGCGAACCGTATCTTCATGGCGCCCGGAACGAACATGGGCGCAGCCCATCCGGTAAGCAGCAGCGGTCGTGATATTGGCGGCGACATGCGCGAAAAAATTGAAAATTACGCAGTATCGCTGCTCAAATCGATTGCCGAGCGACGCGGACGGGATGTCGCATGGGCTGAGCTGGCAGTAAGAGAAAGCATTGCCGTCACGGCACAAGAAGCGAGCGACTTAAAGCTCATCGACGCAATGGCGCTCGATCTGGAGACACTCCTCGCTAAGCTCGAAGGTGAAACTCTGACTGTAGGGTCAACGCCGGTGAGCTTGACCGAGCTTGCAGAGGCACCAAGGGAAGTGATTCCAATGACTCTGCGCCAAGAGATGGTCGATATTCTATGCAATCCGAACATAACAATCCTATTCGGCCTTGGCGCCTTGGTAGGAATAGGCTTGGAGCTAATGGTGCCCGGCATGATAGTTCCGGGACTCTTTGGTGCCATTTGCTTGATCTTATCGCTGATCGGTGGCCATTCTTTGCCGATTACTGCGGGCGGCGCTGTGCTGCTGTTGATGTCCGCTGTGCTGGCGTTAATTGAATTGTTTGTGCCGGCGTTCGGTGCATTTGGAATTGCGTCAGTAATCTGCTTCGTCCTCGGCTGTATCTACTTTGTCGACCTAGGTGCAATCTGGGGAGTGCAAGGATTTGAAGTTGATTTTCTATTACTACTCCCGACTGCGGCTACTGCGATGCTCTTAGCGTTCGCGGCGGCATTGTTCATTTTTAGGCCGAAGAATCTGGTGAGAAAGCATGGCGAATCGCTGATCGGTCAAGGCGGAGAAATCATCAAGGCGTTTTCGGGAAGCGAAGGCAGCAGTCATGCTTACGGAAAAATTCGCTGTGCGGATCTAGTCCTTCCGGCTGTGTTTGCCGACTCGGATCGCGCAGATCTTCAAGTAGGCGCCCGGGTAGAGATTGTCGGACTCGATACTGCGCAAAAGCACGTAGTGGCTGTAGTCGATAAATCTCAGTAAAAAAGTTCTATTTACGCGAACTCGTACCCTAACATTGAAATTAAACTTTAATTTACGCCGCCATGACGCTAGACTCATGCGTGAACAGCGCGGTCGCGCTTGAAGATAATTTTCTGAGGAGCCGTCATATGGGACTTTGGGATCGAATGAAGGGGCAGCTGCGCTCCGTAATCGAGTGGGAAGACGCCAGCCATCTCAACCTTTTTGAGCTTTGGAGTGAGAATGGCGACGAGATCAAGAATGCGTCCAAGCTAATCGTAAAGCCCGGCCAGGGCGCTGTATTCTTATACGAAGGTAAAATCGAGGCGATCCATCTAGATGAGGGAACCTTTGATTTAGAAACATCCAACATCCCGATTTGGACCACTATATCCAAGTTTATGCAGGCCTTTGAGAGTGAACATAAGGTTGGAATATATTTCTTTTGGAAGACGCAATTCGCTAACCAAAAGTGGGGAACTTCGAGTCCGATCAAATACCAGGACCCGGTATATAATTTTCCTGTTCAGCTGCGGGCCCACGGAAACTTTAGTTTCCGGATAGCCAAGCCTGAGTACTTCTTTGTGAACTTCGTTGGAAGCCAGAACATCTATCCGGTCGACCAGGTTCGGGTGATGATTATGGAGCGATTTGTGCAGCAGCTTACAGATGTCTTCGCTGAGGCCGGCTTTAGTTATGCTGATATTGATAAGAATCGAGTCGAACTCGCTGAGTCGCTTAGTGGGAGCGTAGCTCCGGATCTTGAGAAGTTAGGCTTTGAAATGACTGACTTCCGAATCGAGGGAACCTCGTTCGACCAAGATACAATGGAGCGAATTAATCGGATTGCAGATCTCACTGCCGAAGCGGCGGCAGCGAAGGCTGCAGGGGTCGGTTATGCGCAGCTCCAGCAGCTCGAAGCGCTGCGAGACGCAGCAAAGAACGAGGGCGGTGCTGCGGGAGCCGGCGTTGGCATTGGAGCCGGGATAGGTCTTGGTCAGGCGTTCGCCGGTTCGATGGCCGGCGGCAGCCAGCAGCCGGCCGGAGCTGCGTCAGGGGGTGACCAGATGGCTCGCCTGAAAAAGGTGAAAGAGCTTCTCGAAGCGGGTCTGATTAGCCAGGAAGAGTTCGACAAGAAGAAGTCGGAAATTTTATCGGAGATTTAGCGCCGGGAGACGGTAATGGCATCCGGAGAATTTAACTGTCCATCGTGCGCTGCGCCGCTGCATGTAGAGAACCGGTTTTCTAAGGTAGTAATCTGTCAGTATTGCGGACAGACCTGTTCAGTCTCACCCGAGGGACTAGATCCGACGGGCGAAAAAGCTCAGCTCGCTGATTTCGAATCAATACTCTCGGTAGGCTCAACGGGGTCCTTTCGCGGCCGTGACTTCAAAGTTCTCGGCAGGCTGCGCTATAAATACGACGGTGGTTTTTGGGACGAATGGTTTCTTTCAATGAGCGATGGCAAGAAACTATGGCTGCAGGAAGATGAAGGTGAGTTTACCGCTTTTGAAAAAGAGACTCTGACTGCTCCGCTGCCGCCATTCGATGAAATTTCCGTGGGCTCGATGCTTGACGTAAACGGAAAACAGGCGTTTGTGACTGAGAAGAACAAGGCGTTGATTGCCGGAGGTGTTGGAGAACTTTATTTCGCAGTGACGCCGGGCATGACTGCCAATTGTGTTGACGGAAATTGCGGCGGGCAGCTTTTAAGTATCGAATTCACCCCTGATGAAATCAATCTTTCAGTCGGCGAGGAAGTTCCGATTGACTCGATAGTTGTTAATTCTTAGTAGGATTAGTGAGCGATAAACAGCAAGTTGACGCCGCTCTAAGCAAGCTTAAGAAGCTCGTGGAGCAGGGGAAGTACCGAGAAGCCTGGATGGGCTGCGATGAGGTATTGGCCTTGGACTCGGGCAACGAGGTCGCGGCGCAGCTTAAGCGGGAAATCGAAGAACGCGGGCTGCTGATGAAGCAGACTGCTTCAAAAGGATTTTCGGTCTCGACGTTGACCTGTCCGCGCTGCAGCGCTTCACTTTCAATTCATAGCGCCGAGGCTGAGAGTATAACTTGCTCTAGCTGCGGAGCAGTTACCAATATCGAAGACGGAAATGTAATCGCCAGCGTGCAAGCGAATATGTTTCCGCCGTATTCTTTTATCTCCCTGGGTGATGAGGGCGAATTCTTCGGCAAGAAGTATCAGGTAATCGGCAGGGTGCGCTGCAGAGCAGATCTTAAAGAATGGGATTCCGAGGACAAACGCTATTACACAGAGCCCTGGACCTACGACGAGTGGGTACTTGTCGGCGAAAGCAAAGAATATGCCTATCTGTACGAGGACAGCGAGTCCTGGGCTTTCGTCGAACCCTTTACTCCAAGCAAGCCCAATCTTCCCAAGCCGACGCAAACTCGAATGAGTCTGGAAACCGGTCACCCAGAGCAGCGACTCGACGAGTTTGCCGATGCTAGAATTTCATACTTTGAAGGGGAGTTTACTTGGACCCCTAAAGCCGGCGAGCGTATTCACAGTTTTGAGTATACGTACGGTCATCAGTCTTTCAGTGTAGAGGCTCGGCTAGGCGATGACGGCAAACCGGTCGAAGTTGAGTTCTTTAAGTCCACTCCACAGTCCCGTTTGGATATCGCTCGTGCGTTCGGAAAACAGCAAATTCTTAAAGAGGAGCAGGAAAAGCAGGAGGCCAAAGCGGAAGCTAAGAAATGGGCTAACGGTTTCTTTGCCGCAGGAGCGCTATTGCTTGTTCTTCTAGTAGGGTCGTTATTTTCCGGTTCGGTCGTGGCGGAGTATTCCTTTAGCTTTAATCAGGCAACTCCAGACGAGGGTGTTATCCGAGGACCGTTTGCGCTGACTAAGACAGGTGCCGTTCATACCCTGGAACTCTCGACGTCGATTCGGGACAACAGCTGGTCCTGGGGGGCGGTGGAACTGCTTGATGAGCAGCAGACCCCAATCAGTGCCGTAGAAGGAGAGTTTTGACGAGAGTCCGGCTATGATTCTGACGGCAGGTGGAGTGAAAGTGATACGTCGCGAGACTACCATTTTACACTTGAGAACCCGGGGCAGTACTATATACGCCTGCTTAGTGAAGCGGGCTCTGCCGGCAGCGGCAAGCTGCGGGTCAGGGTGCTTGAGTCTGTAACCCTCAGTAGGTACTACGTGGCTGCAATGCTGCTATGCTTTGGTTACGCCTTCGCGATTCGGCGTTACCGCTCGCTCAACCCATGGTACGCCTTTGCTGGTATTCTGCTGCTGGGCCTATTCCTAGTTAAAGCGATGGGAGAGGACGACTAGATGGGACCTTTCTCGAGACTTATGGCGGGAGGTCTGCTTGCTGCGGCAGTTGTTCTGCCGTATCAAGCTTCAAATCGCGGTTACGGTCTATCCAGTGAGCGTAACGCGAAAGTTATTCAGGAAATGCAGTCAGCTTGTCCGCCGCATTTGCGTACTGCACTCGGCGGCTGTCGAACTCGCCGCTACAGAAGTTATTATCGAAGTAGATCACATTACGGAGGAGGTCCTGGGGCAGGTAAGTAGTTCCCAAGCCGACCTTGCACTTATAAGGGAGAGGAAATCCATATGAGAAGATACATGAAGACTCTTTTCGCAATGCCGTTGCTTGCTGCAGTTATCTGCGCCAGCGCGGTGCCGGCGCTTGCGGCGGCTCCACAGCTTTACGGGGATGTGCTTGTTGATGGAATACTGTCGACCGTCCTTTACAGCGCGATTGGCATGTTCATGGCATTTATCGGCTTCAAGGTTATCGACCTGCTGACACCGGGGCATTTAGGAAAATCAATTGCAGACAATAACGTCGCCTCAGGAGTCCTGGCAGGGCTCACGATGCTCGGAATATGCATCATAATTGCAGCCGTGATAGCTAGCTAGGTGTCTTCGGCGGTATCCCAAACGGCGCAGCTTGCGCCAAGGTCTCCCCGTTCAGGGCCTGCAGGGGCAGGTCTTGAGCAGAGTGCGTCCCGCAGCAGCCGACAGAATTCTGTTCTGATCTGCTCGATCTTGATTCTGTCCACCTGCGCTATCGTATATGAGCTGTTGATCAGCACTATGAGTTCCTATCTACTGGGGAGCAGCGTTCTGCACTTCTCAGTGACGATCGGACTCTTCATGTTTTTCATGGGTGTCGGCTCGTATTTATCCAAATATTTGCATGCTGACCTTCTCGATCGTTTCATCGCGATCGAGATAGCGATTGGACTTGTCGGCGGCATGTCTGCGCTTACCCTTGAGGCGGCCTATAGTCTGTCAGAGTACTATTACCTGGCTGCGGGGCTCGTTATTGCGCTTATTAGCACCGGAGTCGGCCTGGAGATTCCGCTCGTGACGCGAATCGTCAAAGCGAATTCTAATCTGCACGATGCAATCGCAAATATCCTGGCTTTCGACTACCTCGGAGCTTTGCTTGCCTCGATAGCGTTTCCTCTCGTACTCCTTCCGTATCTGGGCGTAGTAAAGACGGCCTTGGTGATAGGTTTGATTAATCTTGCAGTGGCTTTTCTCAATATCTCGGTTTTTAGAACGAAGCTGAAACGAGTTGCCGGCCTGACGACTGCCGCGTTGCTGTCGGCTGTGGCGCTAGGCGTCGGGCTTTACCATTCCTTTGCGATTTCCAGCCTGCTTGAAAAGTTTATTTATCAGGACCCGATAATCTTTGCGAGCCAATCTCCCTATCAGCGCATTGTGCTGACAAAGTTTCACGATGACACTCGCATGTTCCTCAACGGCAATATTCAGTTTAGCTCAGTCGATGAATATCGCTATCACGAACCGTTGGTGCACATACCGCTGTCTTCGATACCGAATCACGAGAAGGTGCTTGTTTTAGGCGGCGGGGATGGGTTAGCAGCAAGAGAGATTCTTAAGTACTCTGACGTTCAGCAAATTACTATTGTTGATTTGGACCGGGAGGTTGTGGATTTAGCATCCAGTCACAGAGTGCTGAAAGAGCTGAATAATAACTCCCTGAACGATCCGAGGGTGTCTTTAGTAATAGAAGACGCTTTTGGTTTTCTTAAGCGTGACAATGGATTGTATTCGGCAATTATTATTGATCTACCAGACCCGAATGATTTTTCTGTCGGCAAACTTTACAGCAGGGAGTTTTACGAAATCGCCCAGAAGCGACTAGCTGCTGACGGAGTTTTGGTTACCCAGTCTTCTTCGCCTTACTTTGCTCGAGAGGCATTTTGGTCCATCCACAACACTTTGGCTGACGTGTTTCCGGAGGTGCTACCATATACTTCTTATGTGCCCTCCTTTGGTCTATGGGGCTTTAATGCTGCGCTGAAACGGAGCTTCGACCCGTCTCAGATAGAAATCAAGGTGCCTACGAGATATCTGAGCGAGGAAGTTGCCAAGCGGCTTTTTGTCCTCGATGACGACATTGGGCCTCTCCCCAGCAAGATTAACCGCCTAAACAATCAGGCGCTCGTCGAATACTACGAGAAGAGCTGGGATAAGTGGGACTGAGGTCCCAGGAATTTATCAGCCTGAGCTATTCATGACTCACGTCATGCCCTTGGGTCTTAGCCCGAATGCTAGAGTAGTCTGGTGTTGATATTTTCATCTCGGTAGTTAGGAGCTCTTGAAATGCCTATAGAGATAAATGAAAGAACTGTAGTTGGAGTGTTGTTTATCATCGGCATGCTGATGTTTTGGTTGGGTTCCGTGCTGCTTCCTCACAAAGTAGGCCCATACTTCGTCAAGTCTGATTTCGCGGCTGTGCGAGAAAGTTTTCGCCCGTGGATTTGGATATATCGTTTGTTTCTATTTGGACATCTACTCCTGGTGATGGCGGTTATCAGTTTTGCGGTGCATTTGCTGGACAGCGTAGGACGAAGTCTAATTTGCCCTGGAGCATTTGTGGCCTGCACGGGTCTTCTGGTTTCGGCGCTGGCGGAGGCGTTTTATTATCACTACGGCGCCTGGGGCGCTCAAGAGACGGCGGACTACTCCGACGTACAGCTCGAAGATTACTTGAGATCCCTAGAAAAGCTTACCGGATACATAACTTGTTGGACTCGTTTTGGACGTGTATTTTTTGGGCTTGGCGCTGTAGTGCTTGGCTTGGGATTAATTGCCGGTGGCGGTCTCGGATTGTGGCTCTCAGCTAGCTTAGCGTTGCTTGGACTTGCGCCGATGGTGCTTACAATGGCTTTTCCCGACAACCTTGAATATTACCGTCCCGTGTTTCATTTACAGTCCTTTTGGTTTTTGGCTGCCGGAGTAGTGTTGCTGTTGGGGCATAGTTAAAATGAAGCAAGTCGTACTGGTCGGCGGTGGACATGCGCATCTGCATGTTGTCTCGGCCGCTGAGGAATTCAAAAATGCTGGGATAGAGCTGAGCCTGATTGATCCCGGCAAGCTTTGGTACTCCGGGATGGCTACCGGAATGCTTGGCGGAATGTACACGGCGGATGAAGATTCGATTGATTTGGCTGCCCTGTGCGGGCGTTATAAAGTAAACTTTATTAACTCTAAGGCTGTCGGTCTGGATACCAGCGCAAATAGCGTTGAGCTAGAGACCGGTCAGCAGCTGCATTACGATTTGCTGTCGTTGAACGTCGGCAGTAAGACCAATACGACTTTCATCGAAGATCCGGAAAATGTAGCGTGGACGGTTAAGCCGATTCCAAAATTACTCGAGCTAAAGTCTACAGTTCTGCGCCACCGGACAGAACCGTTGAGAGTAGGAGTCATCGGAGGAGGTCCGACGGGCTGCGAGATTGCAGCTAACATCGAAGTGCTTAGCCGCGAAGCCAATCAAAATTGTGAGATCATAATTTATCATAGTGAAGACTGCCTTGTGCCTGAATATCCCGCAGGTGCGGCAAGTGCGCTCAGCAAACATCTGAAGAAGAGAGGAATCGAAATTCGAACCGGTATGCAGGTAGCTGCAATAGGAAAGAAAGGTTCTAAGAAAACTCTCAGCATTAAGAACGGAGGAGCGGAAGAGTTTGATGAAGTGGTGATCGCAACCGGCCTGCTGCCTTCAGACTCGATTGAGCAATTAGGGCTTGGAGAAAACGGTCTGGAAGTTGATTCTACCCTGGCGGCGCTTAAGCACCCCGGGATCTTCGGTGCAGGCGACTGCATCTTGTTTCGGGAGCGGGATCTGCCGAAGATTGGAGTTTTTGGGGTTCGCCAAGCCCCGATTTTAAAGGACAATTTGATAGCGGCCGCTAACGGCCGGCCTCTGAGAAAATACGAGCCACAGGAGAAATTCCTAGCAATATTGAATCTCGGTAACGGCGAAGGACTTGCCGTGCGCGGCGACTTTTACTGGCTGGGTCGACTTTCTTTTCTGCTAAAGAACTTCATCGACAAGCGCTTTATGCGCAAGTATCAGGATTGGTAGAGAGAGATTCTCTTTGATCTTACTGCTCGATACTGGGAGCGAGTAATAAAAAAGCTCCTTGTCAAATTCTGCTGACGCAAAATCTGAAAAGGAGCTTAAGGTGTTGGCGGGGCGGACGGGACTTGAACCCGCGACCTCCGACGTGACAGGCCGGCGTTCTAACCAAACTGAACTACCGCCCCGCAAATTGTCACTTTAGTTGGTCCTCCTTCGCCAAAGCTTCGGAGGATTACGGTTATTTTCGCTGCGCGAAAAAACCGTGGTGGGCGTTGTAGGACTTGAACCTACGACCCTCGGCTTGTAAGGCCGATGCTCTAGCCAACTGAGCTAAACGCCCACGAAGCTACAGAATTTAGGCCGCAACCGCCAGCCCAATTCCATGGCAGAAGGTGAGACTACCCAAGGAGGGGAGCCCGAGTCAACACGGATTTCTAATAAAATACCTCGGCTAAGTTGCCGTAAATACGACTAATCTAGAGAGCGACCACGGGCCGGATGTCTGCAGCGCGATTAGTCCTCCGGTCGCTCACCTGCTGGAGCCATTTTCACCAGTTTTGGTTGAAACCGAGCGAGCGATTTCACCAGCCTGCTCTGAGCGCGCATCACTTCGTCGATGTCTTTGTAGGCATGCGGCGACTCGTCCAGTCCGGCAGATATCAACTCGACTCCGTGTTCACGCAGAGTGCGTTGCAAAGCATGCCGCGTTGTTGACGTCTTTGCGGCTTTGCGCGACATCTGTCGTCCAGCACCGTGAGACGCAGAGTGAAGCGACTGTTC
>JAUIIP010000048.1 GCA_030431555.1 bacterium | reverse complement strand
CGTCGAGTTGAATCAAATACAGATCCTTTTCCTCCACTGCATCAACGCCGCGAACATAGAACGCCACCCCTTCGGACTCATCAACTCCGAAAGACTGACGAAAGTTAATTGTGGAGTCATAAAAGTTATCAATAAATATCGCCGTCGGGCTGCTGCCGTCGAGCTGGGCACGCATCAATCTATTGAACCTACCTTCACCAGGCACAGTGGTTGCATCGAGCCAGTAGAGCGAGCGTGAACTTTGCTCAATAACTAAATCAGCGGGGTGGATGATGTACTCCGAGTTTACCAGCGTCTCTACAGCGCCGCTGTCTGCGTCGCGGCACTTCAACTGAGATGGCGCAATCCAGCACAAATCACCGTTATCCCGCGTATCCAAACCGCGCGCCAATGCTCCTTCGCCGACTACTTGCTCAACGCTGCTCCCGTCGATTTCGCTGCGATAAATCGCGTCGCCGGAAACGTGCCAGATGTAGCAGCTGCCCGGGCATTCGGACCAATACAGTTTCGCATCGGGGCCTACGGCCATATCTGCGATCGTTACGCCGGCGGTAGTATAAATAGTTTGGATCGACGACCCATCCAAATTGGCCCGAAAGATTGAATCTCCCGCACTCCAGAAAAGCAGTTCTAAATCTTCGTCAAGCGTTAGGTAGCCTATCGCTGAATTCGGCGCTACGTTTACAACTGTCTCTAATCCGCTTCCATCCAGATTAATACGCTTGACTGAGTTAGTGCCAACATCGACTAAATAGAGCTTGCCGCCGGCTTGGTCGATTTCGAGGTTCAGCACCTTTGAGCTGGAAGACAGATCTACGAAGGTTTCGACATTCAAGCCGTCTAAATCAGCTCTGTAAACTCTTCGCCCGCCGTCGGCTAAGACCCAGTAGATTTTTCCACCAATTGAATCTACGGCGAAGCTACCGGAATATGATCGGCTGATTAAAGTTTCAATTTGCGAGCCATCAAGCCGCGATCGGCGCAGCGATCCACCGTAGCGCAGCGACTCGTCAGTCCAATCCGTCCAGTAAATGTAGCCGCCGGCTTCATCGAAATACAGATGCCTCCCGCCGTTGATTCCACCGAAAAGGACCTCCCGCTGCGATCCATCCGGGTTAGCGCGCTCAATCGTTCCGTCAGCATAGTCCGACCAATAGACTTTCGCATCGGCCGCGGCCTGACTTGCACTTAGCAGGAGTAGAATAATGAAAAGAAAGGGACGGACTGGAGCTTTGCGAAACACTTAGGCGGCCTTCAACAAAATTGCAGGAAAACTGACCAATGCCCTAGCACAATACTCGGCAAAATTGAAGCAGCCCGAAAGACTCGGCCCTGGCCGAACAGAGACCGTTAATCGTCAAGCTGAAGGTCAGGTGCCCGTAATTTCAACTGCTTAGCATTGACGCTAATCTTGCTGCCGTCCAGAAAGGTAATCTCAACGTCCCAGCCGCCGTTCCTAACTTCCGCATTAGAAGCCCGGTACTGTCGGCGCAGCGCTCTTAAACGACGCTTCTGCTCGTCAGACAATTCGTCTTCTTCGATTAGGCGGTTTTGCGCGCTGGTGCTCATTTCTTCTCCAATAGTTCCTTGGCAATGGTGCTAGCCTGCTTGCCCTCGAACTGTCCTTTGTAGTCCTTGTTGAGGGCTCCCATTATCTTGCCGATGTTATCGACTCCCGAATCGACCATTGCTGAAATTAACTCTCGCAGCTTGTCTTCTGAAAGCTGCTCGCCGAGATAGGCCTGCAGATACTCGATTTCCTGATTCTGCTTGGCGACCATTTCCTCGCGGCCAGCCTTTTCAGCGAACTCAATCGCATCGCGCCGCGCCTTAATTTCCTTTTGGACGACAGCAATACACTGCTCCTCGTTCAGCTCGGATTTAGAATCGATTTCTTTTTTCTTAATTTCGGACATCAGACCGCGCAGCACTATCAAGCGCTCCTTGTCGCCGCCCTTCATCGCCATTTTAATGTCTTCTTGAAGCTGCTCTTTCATTGTCTATACCAATCGCTTTTCAAGCTCTGCATCAATGCGCTTCTGCATCTCGGGGTCAACTTCCGGCACCTCTTCGGCGGCCGCCTCAGTTTCGCGCTGCATCCTGCGAAGCAGCACTATCAACAACAGCATACCCAACACAACAACCGCCGCCGGTGCAAACCAACCAACAAGCCCGAAACCGGAAGCACTCGGCACACCAAGTACGTTCCTACCGAACTGTTCGACCAGCAGCGACTCAATCTGCGCGTCCGACTTGCCTTCCTCCACCCAGTCGCGAATCTCGTCGCGCAGCGCCTTGGCATTCGGGCTAGTGCATGCCGAAAGTGTAACAGCCGGGCAATATGGGCTCATCACGCTGTCGTAAAGCGCAGTCGTGCGCGCATCCACCTCAGCCGTGCTCTGCGCAGAGACCGGCCCCGAGGCGGCAAATATATACACGACGCTAATGAGAATTAGAAGGCTTCTGTGCATACAAGAAAATCCTTGTCCCCTACAACAGTTGCGTCAAGGCGCAAACGCTCGGCGGCAAGTCTACCCGCTCCTCCGCGCTGAAACAAACCCGCCCTTTCGTTGACGTTTTGCTCGAAGCGCCATATTTAGCGCAGAGCTGAGCGAGAGTAATTCAGTGGTAGAATGCAAGCTTCCCAAGCTTGACGTCGCGGGTTCGAACCCCGTCTCTCGCTCCAGTTTAGCTCTCCGCCTGAGCGGTTGTCTTCAGCAACGTCATTTCTTATTGTTTCGCCATGGTTGATAAATTATTTGCTCGTCTGACTGAATTTCAGATTCTCGGCAACTCGCTGTGGCGCTGGTTCGCCGTAATTATCGCCGCTTATATATTTCCCGTCGTTCTTCGCTCGATGGCGAGACGCTTTGCTTCTAAAGCACCGCCGGAACCTAATTCGCTGCTTGAGATTTTTCGTTCTGTAGCAGGACAAACCAAGGAGCTGCTGCTGCTAATCGTTGCCGTTTGGTTCTCGACAACGATGGTAATGAACATCGATCCCAGATACTTGAGCATCTTGCAAAGCGCTGCCGCCTTTGCGTTGTTCCTGCAATTCGGACTGTGGACCGAAGAAGCGCTGACGGAATTTGTTAAACTACGCGCCAGGTCGAACGAGCACAGCCATTCCGCACTCCGCACGGCTTTCGGAATAATTCACGTCGGTATCAGGATTGTGGTCTGGTCGATTGTCCTGCTGCTGATTCTAGATAACTTTGGAATTAACGTCACAGCACTCGTTGCCGGACTCGGAGTCGGCGGTATCGCAATCGCCCTGGCTGTCCAAAGCACTCTTGGAGACTTGCTGTGTTCGCTTTCGATTGTACTAGATCGCCCATTTGAAGTCGGTGACTTCATTATCACCGGTGACATTACCGGCACAGTCGAGAAGATTGGCATTAAGTCGACCCGCATCCGGGCCCTAACAGGCGAACAGCTCGTCGCTTCCAACTCGGATTTAATCGCCAGCCGGATTCGCAATTTCAAGCGAATGCAGGAACGGCGCATATTGTTTCAAGTCGGAGTCATATATCAAACGCCGCCGGAGAAGGTTCGAGCTATACCGGATCATATAAAAGAAATAATCCAGGCCCAGGAGAAAGCGCGTTTCGACCGCTCGCATTTCAAGGCATTTGGTGCAAGTTCACTCGACTTTGAAACCGTGTATTATGTGCTAGAGCCGGACTACAATCTTTTCATGGACGTGCAGCAGGCGATTAACATCGCAGTCTTTGAAAAGTTCGCCGAAGAAGGCATCGAGTTTGCTTATCCAACTCAAACGCTGTTTATCGAAACCCCACAGCCGGACGAACCCGAGAACAACGAAGCACAGGAGTCGGCCGCATGAGTTTGCCGGCAGTAAAATGTGCTTATTGCAAGCAAGTAGAGGTGGTGCGGCGAAGCGAGTTCTATCCGTTTTGCTCGAAGCGCTGCAAAATGCTCGACCTTGGCGGCTGGGTTAACGAGGATTACCGAATTCCCGGACCGCCGGGAATCAGCTCCGACACTGAACCGGAAGAGCCGGCGGCGGACTTCGAGGACAGCTCTGACACCAACTGAGCTGAGCCCTCGATTATCTCGGGTTCGAAACCATCTGACTCAGGCTTAAAGTTAGGCACACTGCACTCGGCAGGCAGTTCTTCCCAGTCTTTCATCGCAATTCGCCCGAGCGCGCGGTAGGCCGCCTGGCGAACCCAGTTGTCCTGGGATTCGTCTTCAAAGGTTCTAAGTACCAGCTCGACCATGCGTTTAGCATGATGCTGCTGCGATGAACTCAAACTATCTTTCATCATCAGCGCTCTGACGTGTTCGCCGATTATCTTAAGCGCAAACTGACGCACATCTTCGTCTTCATCCCAAGCCGCACCCAGCGCAAAGCGCAGCACGTGCTCCATGTATTCTTCAGTTTTGTCCCAGTCGATACACAGCGTCTCGAGGATCATAATCGTCGTCATTGCGTCGTGAAGTTCGAAGAACTTTTCGAACAAATAGCCGTGCTCGTACGAATGCGCGCGTGCAAGCACGAGCAGCAGCGCGTACATGTTGTCTAAGTCGAGCCCCGCAGCCTCCGAAAGGTCTATCGCTTCGAGGTACGAAGCGACCTTAGCCAGCGTCTCGCCTGAGAGCTTACCGCCGCTGTTTAGCTCAACGAGCATTTTATCTGCATCGAGATCCATGGCGAAATTGTACCGCGAAGCTAAACGGTATGGAACGTCAGGAGGCTATTTTTCTTCGCGCTCAGGTAGTGGAAGCTGCGCTATATAGAAAGGGGTGGCGTCGTCAAACAGAACTGCATGCGGGTTTGTACGTTTGTCGATGTTTGAGATGAACTCCGCCGGCATCGTGGCTTCCGCGGAAAACTCAGTCATTGTACGCACTTCTTGCTCAATCGTCTTAAGTGCTTCGTCGCTCAGCCCATCCTGGCGCATACCAAACAGTGGAATTGGGTCATCTTCTTCATTCTTCTTAAAGGAAATTAAAAACGCCTCTTTTACCTGCGGGTACGCTTCGAGAATCGTCGCAATTTTCTTCTTCAAACCGGCAAACTGACTCGAGCCCGAGTCGACCTCTATCTCAATCGCCTGGTGCTCGGACATCAGCTCGGCCACAAGATCATCGACTCCTTCGCGCCCATCCTTCAGCGACTCGATTTCCCACGGACTAAATTCCTTGCCGACCTCTTGCCCGGGGTTTAGGTGAAGCCAAACTTCCTCGCCTACTACCCAGACGAGTGACTTGAAGCTCTTAAAGACTGCTTCTATTTCCTGCTGCTGCGCCCACTCGAGAAAGGCTTCCTCGGTCGAAAAAATAGGCAGAATTCGCTTCTGTTGAAAGTCGACCAAGGCAAAGCGCTCGAGCGTTTTTATCTCTTTGGCTTCCTCTTCGGTCATTGCAGCGAAGCCCGGACGCAGCGGAATCAACACGTCCGTTTCCAACAGCCTCAGGTAAAACTCTTTTGCCGCACCGAGAACATTTCGTTCCGCTTCATCGAGTAGTTGTTCGAGTGACTTCTCGCTGTTCACGCCTTCCCCTTGTCGCTGAATTCCAGCATCAGTTTAACCAAGGCGCCCATTTGCTTTCGGGCGAAATCATGCTTAAATCTAAGATATATAGGCACAGTAAAATGATCGCCAACTTTATGTGGTGAATCCGCTGCGCCCTACATCTTTAATGCTACTAGAGCAGGGTACTATGCAAATGGCCATGACTCGATACCGCAAAATGCTGCGTGCGAAAATTCATCGTGCTTTTGTCACGATGGCTGACGTTGAATACGAAGGCAGCATCACAATTCCGCCGGAACTTCTCAAAGCCTCTGACATACGCGAATACGAAGCCGTCTCAGTCTGGAATGTAACAAGCGGGACGCGCTTTGAAACCTATGCGATTGCCGGAGTGCCGAACTCAAATGATATCTGCGTTAACGGAGCGGCGGCCCACCTAGTTACACCTGGTGACCGTGTGATCATTGCCTCGTTTATCGATATCCCCGAGCAGAAGCTTGCGCAGCATAAGCCGAAACTGATTTTCGTGGGGAAAAACAATAAAGATTTCAGGGAAGAAGTCGAAGTCCCCGGCCCGCTTCGGCGCATCGGCTAGTGCAAAGCTAACTGCCCCGAAAAAGAACGAATTACGCCTCAAAACGCACTATTTACACCCTTTCGTGCATAACATGATGGGGTGAATTACATGTCTACATCGTAGAACCAATTCACATTGCGGCCAGTTCCGCGGCTGCCTTTTAGGCTCATTAGGTTTGAAACGTTCTGGGGAAGGTTTATGTTTTGTCGTAGTCGTTCGCAGCTCCTGCTGCTTATTTTATCAGTGTTACTTTTCTCTTCGTCGGCCAGCGCCGCCGACAAATGCGTACAAACTTTTAAATACACCCCCGATGCGGATGGAACTTTCCTTATGAGCTGCAGTGTCGCCGAGCGTTTCGCCGACCCTGTGCAGCACGCGCTCGATCAAGCCAAAGAAGCCTGCGAAGAAGAGCACCAAGACAACCTCGCTGAGATTGCTGCCGAAGTCATCCCCAAGTGGAAACAACAATGCGAAGCAGCAGGCTGCATTTTGACGCACACAATGAGCGACGAAGTAGATTGCTCTAAGGCGGACGGTTTTGCTTATTGCTCCTGCGACGGAAGTCTGGAGTGTCATGACGTCTCGGGCGGAAGCCTGCAGGAACCTTTACTCTCTCGCCGGGCTTGCCTTCAGCGGGTACGAGATCAGTATTACAACAGCGACTCGATACACATGGTTAAAGGCTGCGAGGGCCAAGCCAACGGCGGCACTACCCATGTATTTGGTGCGTGTATCTCTCCCTCGAAGGCGCTAGTCGAATCTGAACCCGTCCAAAGCCACTACGGAGCGCTTACTTACTAAAATAACAGCCTCTCAAGCCCTAGCAGGCCGCGAGCTCGCCGATTTTTCAAATGGGTTTGACAAATCCCCGCCAGATGATGGATTAAGTTCTCTTTCCTGCTGCCGTGTTCGGCAGCAAGCCCTACCGATTCCCCGGTAGCTCAGTTGCCTTGGAAAGCGAAGCTTTCCTCAAAGATGTGGAGCGGTTTCGTAGCTCTACCAACTGAGCGATGCTGACGGAGGCGGTAGACATGAACCTCTAACTAGGTTCACAACATAGTAGTCCTACCGATTCCCCGGTAGCTCAGTTGGTAGAGCGGGTGGCTGTTAACCACCTTGTCGGCGGTTCGAGTCCGTCCCGGGGAGCCACTTTGAACGCAGTGAAAAGTGGCGGGACGGGACGGACTCGAACACAAAGCGAGGCGTTAGCCTCGCGCTGAAACACTGTGAGTCCGTCCGGACCGAATGCCTGATTAATCCAAACTACCTCTTAACGGCTTAGAATATAAAAGCCCAATTCTGTATCTACTTCACGAACGGCAAAGGTCCGTCCCGGGGAGCCATTTGGGTTAAGTGAGGTGAGCGAACGAATTGCCTGCCTCATTTATAAAATGGGGCATATATGGGGCAACTTGTCGCCACATCGGAAGCTATTATTAGACCGCGATCAATGGCGGCACCTAGCCTATTGAGGTCTGAATTTTGTCAACGAGAGAAAATTTGTCCGTTCTGTGCTCATTTGAATCGCTACTAGCAAAATTCAAGAGCAATATCTTCTGAAATCCAGTCTCTAGCTCAATCCCTTAGTCACCCGCTGGATGATTCCGTCTAATTCCCTAAAACGTAATGCAATCTCAGTTCGCCCTCCACTTCGCACTGCGTCTTGCAGTGAACGGGCAACTTTTTCTAATATTGGAAATCCAAAGATCGTCGAACCGCAAAGCTTGTGCGACAGTTCAATCAAGGAATCAAGATCATTTCGGTCAATAGCGTCACGAATTGACTGCAGGCGCCCGGGGAGTCCCTCGACAAATTCCTCTACTATCATGCGAAATTGTTCCCCTTCAGCCAATAAATAAGATTCTAATGGAGCATCGGATTCCAATAGCTGGGGAACAGAACACAGATATCTCTGAGCAGTTTGATACAGTTCGGCATGAGTAAACGGCTTTCGCAAAAATCCAGAGAGGCCCAAGGATGTAATCCACCGGTTCGTCTCTCGAGTCTGGTCGGCAGAAAACGCCACGATAGGATTTTCATACCCTTGGTCGCGCAGCTTCCTAACGACCTCCTCACCACTCATCAAAGGCATGTTTCGGTCGAGAAAAATCAGATCAAAACTACTTAGCTGTGCTAACTCCAGACCAACTTGGCCGTTCTCGGCGGTCGTCACGAACGCACCCGCTCTTACAAGCAGATGTTGCACTAGGTTGCGGGTGTCTTCGTCGTCCTCAACTATCAGCACTCTGCCCATAAGCGCAGGCACTCTCTCCTTCGATGCCTTTTTCAACTTCTTTCTCTGCAACGTCAGAGTTTCTAAGTCAGACAAGGTTTCTCTATCCAGCAGAAGAGTCGCTGAAAATACTGTACCTCTGCCGAACTCACTATCAATCTCTAGAGCACCCCCGAGCTGGCTTAGAATTTCTTTACTCACAAGCAACCCTAGACCAGTCCCACCAAATTCTTGAGTAATGGAAATGTCGGCTTGAGCGAAAGCAGAGAAAAGTTTTTCTTGCTGCCCTTGGGTAAGGCCAATTCCTGTATCGACAACTTTGAAGGTCAAAACACAAGAGTCTTGATCGAAAGATAAGACAAGCTTCACACCCCCTTCCCTAGTAAATTTAACTGCATTACCCACCAGATTAAGAAGTACCTGTTTTAAGCGAGTGCTATCGCTCTCGATCTCACTCGGCAATGGGAAAATATATTCAACTCCAAATGCTATGCCTTTTTCTTCAGCCTTAGGTCGGCAGATCTCTTCGACGTCTTCGCACAAAGAAATTAGCTCAACTGCTTGCGAATCTACTTCAAACTTACCTGATCGCAACTTTGTGAAGTCAAGCAGACCGTCAACCAATTGGAGAAGATACGCACTGTTTCGGTGAATAATGCGGCTAAACGTTCGGACCTCATCATCGGTAACGGTACCACTAGCGAGTAGCTCAGAATATCCATGAACAGCCGTCATTGGTGTTCGGATCTCATGAACCGCACCGGCAAAGAGCTCTTCTTGCTCCCTGAGTTGAAGAGAGTTAGATTTGGTTGCTTTATTCATGCCACAATCTCTATCCTCATTGTCATGTGAGTATCGATCCATTTTTTGTCACACCGGTTTTGCTCCAGAGCACTCTAGCAATCGAACTTGCGATGATCCGCTTTTGATACCAATGCGATTATGTTGTCTCCAGCAGCAGCGCGTAATTGAGAATCAGCTTCTACCGGCGACAGAGTTTTTTCTGAGTTTATAACGAACAGTGGAATCACCTTTTCGCCAATTTGCGCGTTGAATGCTTCAACTTCACCTTTGGTGGAAAGGCAATCTGCGATGAGCATAAAGCTTCCTCCGTCCTTTGAGCAGAGTTCGTCAAGCCTTTCATAGGTCATATCCGCATCGAAGAGGAATCGGCCGCTCGGTTGAGGAGGGGAGGCATGTTTTGTCTTCTCTGCGGCGTGATGGTGCGGTCGGAGTTGAAAAACGTTCTCACGTCCAAAAACGCTGATGAAACGCAGCGATGCAATAGTGTTCGCCTCATCGTTGGGAGAGAGCGCTAAAATTTTCCCAATGCCATTGAGATCTATCTCGTCTACGAAATTACTCGATAGCGGACTTTGTTGATACGTAATGAAGTCGTTCGCATATACACGGTCAATATAGTTTCGTTCCCAATCATTGCGGATCACTCGCAATCCTACCGAGTGCAGCGTCTCAGCAAGCATTTGAGCAAAAGCACCCGCTCCAATAATTAGTACTCCCTGAGAATGTAGGTCAGTCACCCCCAAGCGTCGAGCGAGGGGTCTGGCACCAAGGCCATAAATCAAGGCGGTTCCGAAAATCACGAAAAACACCACCGGTGCAATGAGTTCGGCCTGATGGAAGCCCAGGCTGACCAATCTCAAAGAGAAGAGAGATGCAACTGCAGCAGCAACAATGCCTCTCGGTGCTACAAAGGAGAGAAACAGCTTGTCCTTCCACGTAAATGAAGAGTGAGCAGATGAAATGAACACCGCAGCGGGGCGAACTATCAAGACTAGTGCCGCCAAAAACAAGAGGTTTTCGTTGGCAACCACCGCGAGGTCTGAGAGGCGCAATCTCGAAGCAAGAACAATGAACAGAGCTGAGATCAGGAGTGCCTGCAAATGTTCTTTAAATTCTATCAAATGCTGTACGGCAATAATTCGCTGGTTGGCGAGGATTATTCCCATCAGTGTCACCGACAAGAGTCCTGCTTCTTGATGGAGCTCGTTTGAGGCCACAAACACGCCGAACACTGTGGCAATCGTTGTAGCTCCGTGAAGATGATCCGGAATCCAGAATTTTTGAAAGAATTTAATTAGAAAAAAGGCGCCGGCGAATCCAAAGAGCACCCCAATGACAGAGCTTTCGATTATACCAAAAATAATGCTTGCCGGAGCGAGGGCAATATTCTGTGCAAGAATTGCTTCAAACACCAGAAACGCTAAAATTGCTCCAATAGGGTCCGTAACGATTCCCTCCCATCTTAACGCTGATTGCAGGTCGCTTCGAGGACGGGCATGACGAAGAATGGGAGTAATGACCGTTGGTCCGGTTACGATAAGTATTGCGCCAATCAAGAAAGAAATTTCTAGGTTTGTGCCCAGGATAACGTAGGCACTGATTGTTGTGCCGACCCAAGTGGCGATAAGACCAAGCGTTATCAATCGACTTACAACCAAGCTGTGTTTCGCCAGCCTTCGAAGCTCTAAGCTAAGTCCGCCCTCGAAAAGAATTATCGCTACAGAAAGCGAAATGAACGGTGAAAGTAATTCGCCCAGCAAAGCATCAGGATTGAGCAATCCTGTCAATGGTCCGGCAGCGAGCCCACAGAGCAGTAGAATGAGAATGGAGGGAAGCTTGAAACGCCAGGCAAGCCATTGGGCTGCGGTCCCTAGAACAACAATACTGGATAGTCCGATGAGAACTGAGTGGTCATCTGTCTCCAAAGTAAATTATCTATGTAGAAGTGCATTGAATAATCAATATCAGAGTCAAGTTAGAGCAGCCTCCCCTTGCAATTCGACAGGGACTGCTCTCCCGAGCCTATGCAAAATCCACCCAACTAACGTAGGAAAATCAAAAGGCTTGGGAACAAAGCACAGCGCCCCTTGTTCCATAAGCCCGTTAACGATAGCGGGATCTACCCGGCCGGAAATGAGTACAATCTCCTCGCATGGATCAATGCTGCGTAAAATGGGGAAACAATCTTCTCCATTCATGATCGGATTGCACATATCGAGAAACACCAATGCTGTTTCACTGGAGTGCACCTCGAACCACTCAACGGCATTGCAGGGATTTGTAAAGCCTTTTACCGCGACCCCGTAGAGTGCAAGGAAACTCACCATCAGGTCTACGGTGCAGCTATCGTCGTCAATCACCATCACCGTCCCCTCGGAGTAACTTTCCCCTGGTGACGTGAGTGGGCACGATGTATCTCTGCATAGCTGAAAAGGAGTCGCGCTTGCGGGTAGTCGACCCACGTGTGGTAGTTCAACAGCTGAAAATGAATATTCTGTAGTTTGAGGTACTGAGCTCATCTTTTTTCCTCTGGTTCGCCCAAGAGTTGGGCTCATCCTTTCCGAGAGCGCAAAATTCAGACAATGAAAAGCTTAAAAGGCTGCCATTAGCATTGGTAAGAGGAATTAGTGTAAATTGAGGTGTCAGGGTAAGAGAATGAACTGCAGCTCAAGACCGCTGGCGAACGCAATTGCCTTTCAGGCTTCCGACATACCTGCCAAATACGGCGGGGTACCAGAACTGGAAAAATTCCTAGGCTCACTATGATTCTACGCTATCAGAGCGTATTTAGCCAGCAATACTTCTGCAACATGATACTCTCGAGCATAAGCCTTAGGCATTGCTCACCTATTGGTGTCTTCATAATCTCACTGTTACCACTTCATTTTGGGACTTCGGATCATATGCCCTTTCACGTCGAGCCCACATCGGAGCTCAGTCAAATAGTTCCACAAACATTTAAATCCATATCCACGCATCTCTTCGACCAAGCCCTTAAAAAGGCAGAGCGGTTGGAAAGCGTTTTATTTGATTGGATATAATCTCGCTTCCAGTGCAGAATTGTCTACGCACCATTCTGTTACGAGAAAACAAACATCGGCTTACATTACAATTGCTGGCGCCACTGCGCTCAGCACCGTGATGCTCATTCTTGCTGACTGTCACAAAGGGGTGTATCATAATGAAATAAGCCGATTAATTTAGCTCTCCACTGATGCGCGTTCTCGAGTGGCGTGCCTTTCGCTAAGTAAAAGTTGAGATCCCAGGGTGACGCGGTGGTTAAGGGGCCGGCCTTTGTACAACCGTTAGTGAGCCCTAGCCTCTCGGCACAAGGAAAAGCACGTAAGACCGACAATAAGGGAGCTACGTCTATGACCACTATAAGACAGTTAATAAAGACAATACCTTCGAGAGCTGTGTTGAGCGTCTCACCAACTGATACCGTGTACACAGCCATTGAACTGATGTCTGACGAACACGTAGGAGCATTGCTCGTTATGGTAGACAATGAGGTTGTAGGTATTGTCACGGAGAGGGATTATGCACGCAAAGTCATTCTCCAGAATAGAACTTCCCGCTCTACTCCTGTTTCAGAGATCATGTCCAGAGGAGTGCTCTATGTGACATCCGAGGATTCGGCTGAAGCGTGCATGGCACTGATGGTCAAAAAGCAGATAGCACATCTCCCCGTAATTGATGACGGAGAGCTCGTTGGACTGATTTCTATGGGCGACTTGGCTAGGGTAATTATCTCTGACCATGAGATTTTAATAGATCAGTTAACTAATTATATCGGAGGAGATCGAAGTCAACTGGAACATCCCGAACGAATGTCAGCTGGGGAACAAAGGACCAAAAGTTGATTGTGTTGGTTCAAGGGGTGGTTCAAGGGGTCAGGCCCCTTGAACGGTTTTTGATCTCCTGTCTCCACCGTGCGAGTTAAGGCTTGATTGGGTTTTCAGTCGCTCAGCTGTTTGTTTTACCCAGGCGTCGCATCCCAGCGGTCGCGAGCGAACAATAGATTCTTTCAGTAGCTTATGAAACTCTGGACTGGGATCACAAAGCTTTGTGATCCAATCAGGGCCTGGAGCCACTGGTCCATCGCAAAGCGACACGTCGGCTTTTCTATCGATGGTCTTTCTCGTGTGTGCGCTGGACCATTGCCACTCAGTCGCATCTGAAACTAGCCCCGCTCTTACAGGATTCATTTCGATATAGCGCAGCAAATTCAGATAATACTCGTCCGACTGAACCGGTATACTCTTGAACCGGCCTTGGTAGAGATGCCCCGAAGTTCCCCACCGCTTTCGCCACAAGCGTACGTGCTGGCTACTTAAGTGCTGAACGAATGCTGAGAGTATATTGTCCTCTCTAGGCCATAGCGCTAGATGCCAGTGGTTAGGCATCAAGCAAAATCCACATACTCGCATGCAGTATTTCCGTTGCGAGCTGCCAAGGGCTCCCAGGAAGACCTGATAGTCGTAAGAGTCGCTGAATATCTCGGCTCTCAGGAAGCCGCGATTTATAACGTGATATACGTAACCCGCTGGGGACAGTCTTGGGGGACGAGGCAATTGAAACGACCAACTATCTGCATTCTCCTCAGATAATCGACCTTAGGATTACAATTGTTGCCTGTGCAATTACCGTTCAAGGGGCCTGACCCCTTGAAGGAAACTCGCTTCTTAAATAATCAATAAAGTGGGCGCTGCGGTCATAATCTACAACCTCCATTGAAGTTCAATGGGCCCCACTGTTGTGGCCAAGCGTAATTAGGCATGCTTCAGTCCGCCGTTAAGGGACGTGCTGCCATCACGCTTGACGACTACGCTCCCGACCGAATAGACCTCCAGCTTCATCGACGGACCAGAGCCGTAGATCGTCACCCTGCCACGAAGCGTCACGCCGTCGTACGGAAAGCTGAATGGCTCCTCGTGATCGTGTTCGAGCGGGCCGCAATAGACCTGCTGTCCGGCGATGGTCACTGTCGAAGCGGCTGTGGGGTCACTGTGATCGAGGTCGATCTCGATCATCAGACCACTAGTCGTCTGCAGACTAATCATTTTTCTCCTTATCGGGAATGTGTTCACAGGAAAGTGAACGGGACTTGGGTGGGATGCGAATGCACAAGTGCTTCGGACGCCCGAGTAGGCGGTCGAAGCACTTGTGGCAAATGCAGTTTGAACTTCAAACCAAGAAGAATAGAAACAACCTTTTGCGACCTCCAGCGCCCTGCTCACCGGATGCGAGCAAAACGCGAAGGCCTGACACTACCCACGATTACAAAAGGCTAAGGAACAATTCTGACAAACCAGCTAAGAAAATATAGCAGGTTTGGAAAATCGCTCAAGTTTCTCAAAAACTTCTGTAAACTAAGGAGCTTAACAGACTGCGCGCTTGAGCCTAGAGCTAGGCGACTTCTGAGTTTTCCGCCTCCGCACGGACGAAATACTACTGAAATACTAAGTGACTAGCAGTTAAATGTGTCAATAGCACATTTTTCTGCATAACTATTGGGTGTCGCTGCAGATTAAAAGTCTCGACGGCCCACTATCACTAAACTACGAATTTAATACAGGTGCTGTTTTCTTTAGGAGGTTACATATGAATAAGAAGTCTGTTCTCAAATTTCTCGCTTTGGCTCTGAGCTTGTCTTGCATTTTTCTTTCTGCGCCAAACCGGACTTACGCCGAGGAAATCCGGGGCTCGTGCGGCGGTAAAGCGTCAATGACCGCAACTGGTGACTACTCATTGAGCGAACAACGCGAAATCGTAAAAAACTCGCGTGTGCTCAGCTCCGAGAGTAGCGAAGATGTCTATAAAGACGACCTGGCAACAGTTCGTGTTTCCACTGCTAGTTTTAGATTAGAACGGGATGACTTAGGTTCACACTCCTCGGGACGCTATCGCATTGAAGAATATACTGTTGCTTGTACTTTTAGCTGCAGCGGTCAGAGCTGTAGTCAATCCGGATGCAGGGCAACACTACAAGGATGCACTGAATTTAGCTGTACAGGCACTGGCTGCACAGGAAGCTGCTCGGGATCATCAGGTGTCACGGCGAGTGACTAAGAACTAAAATCTCAATCGATTTGTCGATAGGCAGGGCCCTTTAACAAGAGTCGCTTCGCATCCGCCGCAATATTGAAACGGATGTGATTACCGGCTAAAGGGTCCTGTCAGACTTACCCGACGGGCGTAAGGACTATTTATCTCGCCTAACACTTCCTCGGAAATATTCTCCAAATAACTTAGCCCGCCTATAAAAGGTTCCAAATACTTCTGTCAGAGATAAGGTATTCAGTGGGAGTCTTTCTTCGACGAATAAGGCTATTCTGCTCGGCTTAAGGCGCCTCCCCCCTTAGCTGTCTTCCAAAACTCTCTGGCAATATTTTTCTATTTGCTCAGGCAAATCGCCCTTTTGAAACCACCAAGTAAATGCTTCCAACGGGATATACCGTCCTTCGGCAACGAACTGCTGCACTTCGGGGCTATAGACCGATACCCCGCGATAGCTTGCGCCCGCACATAGCTTCATCAATTTCGAGGCTCGCCCCTGAAGCGGCGCCTTCAGAATCGCCCCTTCAGACCCTGGTTCAATTCGTATACGCTGGATATCGTCCCACGAAACACTGACCGAAAACATCCCTACCGTACCTCTAGCCTCGAGCCCTCGCTCATCTATAAAAAGCCGAGTTTTATATGCTGCGACTAGCAATAAAACCGAGAACGGAGAAGTCACGAGAAACAAGACAAAGCCTACAGCGGCCAATGCGCCGTCTCCTGAAAAGGCAGAGCCGATAATAAAAGCTACGGGAATCACGCAAATAGCTGTAACCACAGCTAGAAGCAAAAGTCTGCGGCGTGGACTGATTGGAAAACAACTTCTTTCTGGTTGAGGATGTTTGCTCATCGGGGTATCGCTAGGCAGTAGAGATATGAAAAGCCGCGCCCTTTTCTCCAAACCTATTTGAGCTTTTATACCTTGAACAGTAGAAATGGATCCAGAACTGATGTGAGCAAAATCGTAGAAGTAAATCAGGTTCATGCGTACTAAGCTACAGGTAGTTCCGCTCCCCAACTATGAGCCGGAGATCGGATATTGGATGTCCGCAATGGAGCAGATTCGCTCACGCACGATTGCCCTTGTCAAAAATTTGGATCAGCCGACACTAGATTGGGAAGGTCCCGACAGAAACGAGAATTCTATCGGATCGCTTTTGTATCATATAGCACTAGTTGAGGTGTCCTGGCTGTTTTGTGACATTCTGCTCCAAGAGTTTCCTCCGACCGTGGAAGCCGATTTTCCACATCCCATGGCGACCAATGGACGCATAAGGCCACTTTCGAAAATAACTCTCGATGAACACTTAGACCGACTTGCTCGCTCTAGAGCGGTTTTTCTTAATGCGTTAAAGAGCATGTCGCTCGAAGATTGGCGGAACTTCCGCTCGCCACCCAATGATGACTACAGCGTGACCCCTGCTTGGGCGGTGTTTCATCTTGTCGAACACGAAGCAGGTCATGCGGCGCAGATTAGTTCCTTGATTAATCGATCGGAGAGGCTCACTGCTCTAGCATGAAAACTATCGGTCTTCTTGGCGGAATGAGTTGGGAATCAACTCTCGAGTATTATCGCTTAATCAATCAGTTCATTAACGAAAAGTTAGGGGCTTTACATTCCGCTGAGCTTTTACTTTACAGCGTGGATTTTGAACCAATCGAACAGCTCCAGCACGAAGGACGCTGGGAAGAGCTCACGAAGATCATGGTCGAGCG
>JAUIIP010000047.1 GCA_030431555.1 bacterium | reverse complement strand
ATGAGTTTCCTACGTTTTCGCCCAGCTGTGGTCTTATCACTTGTTTATTTCTTCGCGGGCTGTAGCAGCGGGAGCAGTGGGGCGGGGGTGGCCTATAATTTTAACGGAGACTGGGAGACTTCAGCTCTAACGCTCAAGGATGAAGACGGTGCTTGCGAAGCGCTGTTGGGTGGGACATTGCAGACCTTTCCTCCGTTTAATTACGCAATTGAGCAGGTAGGAGAGAATATTACTTTGCAGGATGACAGCGGTGTGCTTACGGGAGCGGACCAGGGACAGCGCTTCGTTGTCCGTGATGAGTCTGAAATGCCGGGAGAGGTCTTCGAACCGGTAATGCTTCCGGAACCGTATACGAGTGCGGATGTTGATTGCCGGGCACGAACAACCATTTACTATTACGGCAATAGTGCTGAGAGTGGTGATATCACACTTGAGATTAACTTTGTTTGTACAGAAAAACAGACAGGCCGCTTTGTCTCATCCTGCACACTTAGGTATACGGGCACTTCGCAGCTTATTAGTGAAACGCAGACCAGTGTATCAGGCCAGTAACACAGCAACTCTTTTAGAATGACTGTAGATTTACTATGCGGACGAACCTTGACGGGGGGCAAGTTGCCGCAGCACTTGTTCGACCGAAGCCCAGGTGAAAGGCTTTTCAATGACGGGGCTGTCTTTGAATTCTTCTGGGAAGGTATGCTTACTGCTTAGGCCTGTCAGGAATACGAAGCCGATTCCTCGCTCCCGCAGGTAAGACGCGAGCGGAAATACTGTTTCGCCCCGCGATAAAGTAACATCGAGCAGCGCCGTGTTGGCGCTACCTCCGTCAGCCTCGATCAATTTGATAGCTTGTTCAACTGTGCTGGCTGCTCCGACAACCGAGCCTCCGATTGACTCAACGCACTCGCGCAGGTCGAGCGCGATGATCGGCTCGTCTTCGACTATCAGCACTCGGAGAGCTTTTGATGAATCCCCGCAGGGTCTTGAGCAATCGAGGATGTTGACGACTTTTGAAAATTCAGCGGAACTTGCGGTCATATAGTGCTGTCTCTAAGTAATTGAATAAATACGAGGCCGGCTGTCAAAAAGCTTCGCTCCGTGTAAGCTGGAAGGAGCAACTAAGCCGAAATCGATAAATCAACTACATCAGCGATCGGCACAGCGCAGAATCTGCGCGGCATGGTTATATATATACTACCCCACCTGCATAAACCACAACGTAAGGTCGGAAAATAGTGGAATGCCCCCTATAACTCTAACGGACGAAAGCGGTGTTCGATTTGAGCAGTTTCGGAAAGTAAGGGCGGGGAATGCCGGGACGGGCCGTAGCTGAGTGGAATGGTGAGCCAACGACCGGGGATGTCTCGGAAGAAGCGGGAGCCGAGTTGCCTCGACTCCCGCGCAGTGGCTTGTGTGTTTCGATGTCTTAGCTTTTAAGTCGTTTCTTCTCTCATGAAGCGGTAAGTGTCGAAAATGATCAGCGGGTGACCCGGCAGCTCATATGTAGACACGATGCGCTCGAACTTGGCGTTTTCATCGTAGAACTCTTGAAGTTCTTCTTCGTCCGCAGCAATATAAGCTCCGTTCAAAGATGCTCCTGCAAAGGTTCCTTCGGTCTTGCCAACGACGATGACGTCTGAATTCAAGGCAGATGCTTGAGCGTGGGAGCCTTGAAACGCTGCAGTAGCATCCGTTCCAAAAGTAAGCTTCCCGCGCTTGAGCGCTTGGAATGCCTTATCGTTGTTGAGCAGCATCACTAGGTCAGTCTTCGTTCCACCGATTTGAGCACCAATGCTTGCCCCAGCGAGGTCAACAAATCCAAGCGAGCTCCATCGTTCCTGGTCTCCGCGATTTTCTTTGCATGCGGCAATGCCGTCACCGTGGCGAGCGCCTGCGACTAGCGCGACTTTAGTAACGCCGGGCATTACCACGACGCAGCGGGCTTTCGCGAGCTGTTGATCAGTGATTCGTCCTTCACGCTGCATAGTCATAAGGGTGTCTGCGGACGAGCGAAGCAGCTCCGTCATGTTGCCGTCGGCCAGCTGGACTCGGCGATAGTAGTAAATCATCGCGTCTGCCTGCTCATCGCTCATTTGTGTCTTTTCCTGCATGTTTTTGTTTCGCTCCATGCGGGACTGTTTTTGAGCGCGCGAATTGGGCTGAGCATTTGCGGTCGACTTCTCGTCCATCCGAGTCCGCATTGCAGCGCGTGATGAGCTGCGGTTAGTCAGCTTGGTTTTGTCGCTGTCGATGCTTACAAAGGCATCAGAGGGAATGCTCGTATCTCGAACGTAGCATTCGTCTTTGTCTCTGCCTGAACGCCAAGCGTGGCAATTTGATTCCTTCAGGCCTCTATCCGAGCAAGTGTAAGGACAAACGCTGCGCGTAACACTGCCCGTTAAGTCGACTATTTCGTAGCTGTCTTTGGACAAGCTGTTGCCTGCTTCCAGTCGAGTCATACGCGGATGTTGCGCGTTTTTGACTCGTTCCTGAGAGTTAAGCTGCTGCCTAAGATTTCTTAAGGATTCTTCTTGGGCGTCTTTGGCGGACGCGATCGTCCATGCTCCGGCAAGCAATACTGCTGCCGTGCCAGCCAAGCAAGTTTGTAAATATCTGTTCATCGTTGCCTCCTTATGTGTTTTCCAGCGAGTGCTGTTTAGAGTAGAGGCTAGCAGCCTACGAGTGCTGCACCATGATCTCAGTCATGCTTTCTGGAGACGCGCGTATTAGTCAGATTTGGATTGTTGCTTTGTGCGGGAAACAGTGACTCTACCGCTCTTAATCCGAGCCCGGTCGTCGTTAGTTTCAACGTCAAGATAATATCGCCCTGCAGCAGGTACTGAAAACTTGCCGACTGTAAGGTGCTTAGAAACCGTTCGGTCTTTCTTGCGCTGCGACTTAGATCTCGGACGGGCGACCGTGGCGGAGCCTTCCCAGACTGTTTCGCCGGATTCGCTGGATATCTTGGTGTAGATGCTAGGGCGATGCAAAGAGGCGCTTCGCCGGTAATACCACAGACGGGCGCTTACGCGGACAGGATTCATTTCCGGAGTTAACTCAATTGGGCCAAAGCGGTCTTTTCGTTTCTGTGGCCCGCCGCCTACCGTGACTGGGCCGATCTTTACACCACCGCTGGGTTCAAGGTCGAACGACGCGATGTCTTCATAAGAGCTTGAGTCGCCAAAGAGGAGCAGCACTACTATTGCAATCGCGGCCGCACCTACACCAAGCACAAGACCAATCGGACTACCGCGAACTTCGACTGCCATGCTTGGTTATGCCTCCCCAGGTCAATAGAAAACGCTTTGCTGCGTATATTGAAACATCTGAGGAGGCTTGTTTCAAACGAAAACGAGGAGGCGCTTCTACATTGCCTCGTCTACTTCGTCCTCTGTCTCGTCCGCGGCGCGGCTGACAGCTTGACCTGTCTCTTCAACTGCGTGACCCACGCCTTCGCCGGTGGCCTCTACGGTGTCTCCGGTAGCCTGGAGCCATCCGCAGCCTGTAAGTGTTGCTGCGCCTAAGGTGAAAACTGCGACCGCTAGTAAATACCTCATTGCTCTCCTTATTTCATATTGCTGTAAGTTCAATTACCTTGATTTTAGCGTAACGCTGACTAGTGGGGTCCTAATATGATCGGGCTCATGGTGATGTCTGGGCGCCGGACCGGGGATTGCTTGGAAGTGAATTTAGTGAAACGATGCATGGCTAAGGAGTCTGAGCCTAAACTAACCTAGCTTAACTAAGTGAGATGAACAGAGATGATTAATTTCTTAAGTCGTATCCATTTTGTTCGTATCGGCTGCAGTGTGATCGGCGCCGGCGCGTTGCTTTTTATGTCTGCTTGCGCAAAAACAACCGGAGGCGAAGTTGCTGCACCGAAAATTCCTATTGTTCAGCACAAAATGGCATACCCGACACCAGTCTTGCTTAATGCTGAAATTTCTTCGTTCCAGGATTCTCGTCCCAACCAGAACTCTTCGAGCGGCAAGTCGGTCACGATGCCGGTTGGTGAGGTCGGAACTTTAGTCTCAAAGGCTGCCGAGCAAGCGTTTAAGAAGCGCGGAATGGAGCTGCGCGGAGCCGGCGGAATGTCAACCATCCGCGGAAGAATTATTGAGTGGAGCGCAACTGTCGATGGTGGAGCGCTGCCTGTTCTCGGCAGCGTCGCTGCTCTGGAAGTTGAAGTCGTCGGTCCCGAAGGACGGCCGGTATATACTAGTTCCTATGAAGGAACACGTTCGAGTCAGTTCCCGGTTATCTCTGAGAGCGATATCCAGGAATCACTTGGAATCGCGATGGCTGAAGCCCTTGAGAAGATGGCTGATGACCGGATGTTAACATCTGCCATCAGCAAATAGAGGTGACAGCCGGCGCTGCCACCTCCGTTTGTAATTAGTTGCAGCGATAAAACGTCATTACGCTGCTGGGGCAGCCTTTGACGGGTACCGCGGTGCAGCCCGAGGGGATGCTTCCGGTAGAGTTGTATCCGGTTGGTTTAGGGCTTAGGGGGCAGGATGACCTGGCTGCCTCTTCTGCGTCATCAACCGCTTCTTGTTCCTCTTCAGAGATGTTTCCCGAACAGCAGTTACAGTATTTCTGATTGTCCTGCTTGCTGTCGCAAACGCATTTATACGGCTCGAAGTGTGTAGTGTCGCCCTGTTGTTGGGACGCCACGTCGCAATAAGAGTCCATGTTGTCGTTGCGCCTTAGTCGTTCCTGGATGGTGCACTTTACAGCGACGCGACATGCCTGCGGAATTGGTGTCCCGCCTGCGGTTGAGCCGCCGGCTTCTGCATAAATCATGCATTTCAGACAGTCAGCCGGTGTGCTGCAAGGATTGGTATACTCTTTCGTGCAGCCGCATGATTCGCCGTCTTCACCCTGGCTCCAGTCGCAGCAGTATTTTGTTACGCTTAAGTCTGCGTTCTCTACGGTTTTGCAAACCTTGCCTGGTGCGTTCTGCGTGCAAGTGTCGCTATGTCCTGCGTGCGTTCCGCATGCGGCACATGGCCCAATTGGTTTGGGATTGTCACTGTTTTCTAGAAGCTCGTCTTCGAATTGCGAGCTAAGCGGGTCGAGTTGATAGCTGCCTTCATGCTGTCTTAAGTCCTGTGTCGGCCTCGCAGAGCCGAAGTTGCACAGTCCCGGCGATTGCATCAGGTCAGACAGGGAGTAAAACTCGCTTAACAGTGCAGGGTCGGCAAAGTCTCCTTCTTCGGCGGCGCTAGGCGTGCAAAAGGCCAGAGGTACCAAAGTGGCGAATAGTAATCTTTTAAACATACCTTACTTACTCCAGTTGATTTGGTGATATCAGCGCTGGTGACCGAGATCGGTCATAAAGGCGAGCGGGTCTGACACCTGCGAAGCAGGTGGACAGCACGGAATATGCCTTCAGGAGGGAGTGCAGATACTAGGAGCAAGATTCGTTCCGAGTGTATGATTCGATGTTTAGCTCGGGGGTACCCTAAAATTTGTCGTAGTGAATTTCATGTAAGAACGAAGGTTTAACCGTGCGGCTATAAAGTCCCCAGCAGCGACAAGGCTATGGCTGGCTGCTGGTTCGCCTGCGCCAATATTGCTGCGGAAGCCTGCTGCAGTAGTCGACCCCGAACGAGTTGCGAGCTCTCAAAAGCAATATCCGCGTCTTTGATTTGAGACTCAGCAGCCGCGAAGTTTTCTCTGGTGGTTCCTAATACGCTTGCCGCTGTACTAATTCGGCTTTGGGATGCTCCAATGCGTGCGACGGCTGAGCTGATTCGGTTCAGGTTTTCTTCCAGCAGGTCCATCGCCTGTCTGGCATTTGCTTGATTTAGCAGGTTGAAAGAGTCCTGTGTAAGCAAGATAGGATTATACTCAGTCGAAATAGACGTGTCCTGAATGTTAAATGCAGCGTCAATGCCCGCGGCTGTTACCGTATCTTCAACTCCGTCGTTGTTAAAATCGCCTACGGTTGAGGAGGCTGTTTGGTTCGTTGCGCCAAACCCGCCGATCTCTTGAAAGGAAAGGGGTCCCTCGTCGACGAGGTTCTCTAAGGCGACCTCAGATGAAACATTTATAACACCTGTATCGACGGTGAGCGAAAGGCGGATATCTAAGTCACCGTCACTGCCTAAGTCTGTCAGGTCCGCCACATAAGACCCTCCAACATAGAACCCATTGTGAAACAAACTTAAGGTTTTCTCTACCGCCGGAGTTGTGCTTATAGTTCCACCGTCGGTGCCGAGGAATACCGCCACGTCAACTTCATACTGATCTGTCGCAGTGTCGTTTCTGTCTCGAAGCGCGACAATATCGTCGATGCCGTCTAAATTCATGTCTCCGACCAGAAACCGAGCATTCCCGACCACAGTTCCGGAACCTGAGCCGAATGAGCCGACTGAGGTCGTATAACTCCCAAGTCCGGTTGCGACCTCCTGCGAGGTAGATTCAAGCACGTCAGCATTAATATTTCCGTCTGTCCCGTAGCCCGCTTGCACAGAGATTTTCGTGGTCGAGCCGTCAAGCAGCTGTTGACCATTGAAACCCGTTGTATCGATTATCCTCTGGTATTCGGCGGCCAGCGCCTGAGCTTCTCGGTTTAGCGACGCTCGTTGGGTTCCGGCTAACGTGCCGTTTGCTGCCTGCTCTGCAAGTTCTCGCTGGCGAATGACGATGTTTGAAAGCTGCCCGAGTGCAGATTCAGCAACATTTAAGAATGACAAACTGTCATTCAGGTTGCGCACACCCTGGGCGTATACCCTGCCGTCTGCGCCAAGAAGTGAGGAGATCGCAAGTCCCGCAGCATCATCCGATGCGCGATTAATGCGCAAGCCGCTGCTAAGGCGCTCGAAACTCGAGCGCAGATCAGAGCTGTTGCGTGCAAGCCGGTTCTGCACGCGCAGCGAGCTGATATTACTTCCAATCGTTAACGGCACTACTAGATCCTTCTAGTACTTCTGCATCCTTGCATGAGGCACTCTGCGGGCGCACCTGTGGCCACCGCTGCTCGCAGGCACCTCAGTTCGAATAACGGCATATTTTGGCAGGGAAATTAGCGGCCCAGTATGCGTAGTGATTACAGTGAGTTGGCGTGGCGATGGGCTTGCGGTATTCGCCCGTTAGGCAGATAAGTGCCCGAGCTAAGCTACCTGAAGCAAACCCTCTTCGGTTCCAGATAAGAGGGAGAAGGTTCCAGAGAGGGGTCGGGGAATGAATTCAGTAAAAAGCTTAAGCAAGCTGCATCGGCAGCGCGGCGCTACTACAACCGAATACACGTTCATGGTCGGTTTGATGAATGTAGCCTTGATTGTCGCGCTGACTATGATGTCACATGAGACTTCTTCGTCGCTCCAGACTGCCGCTTATTATGTAGGCGGCGGCTCGTCATCCAGCATGGATACAATAGACGTTATCTCTACCGCGCCTCCTGGTGAAGGTGGTGAAGGTGGTGAGGGTGGAGAAGAGGAACCGCCTCCTATGGACTAGACTCATGACCGGCTCAGCTTTAGTTTCTCCTCAGCATGATTAGTGTCATGGACGACTCTCTTCGCCTTATTTGATCCTGTATCTAACAAATATCTACGAGTCGGCATTAGAGCCAGTGAGAGAGGATTAGTAATGGGACAATCTACTCAAGAAGAAACGAACAGCTCTAGAGAGACTGAACGTCAAGCATCCGATGACAGGCAAAAGGACGCTCGACGTGAAGACGAAGAGCACGTCTATGTGAATGCGAAAGAGCTCGAACGTCCTGCCGTCGGCACGGATGCATTGCACAAGGGCGGACGCCCTAGAGACGGAAGCGGAGGAAAACCCTTAAAGGACCCTCGGCATACTGAGGGTAAGAATCAAAAGGTTGTGAGCAGCGAGGAGCCTGGCGGCATCTCGGAGCACAGTATTCGCGAAGCATCCGGTGACAAACCAGCCGGCAACTAAATATCCGGCAGTCTAGGCAGGTTGATGCCGGGCTTAACCTGGAATATGTGTGAGCTTGAATAGGCATTCTAGAAACATTCCCGGCCATCGGTGCATAACTTGGGTACGTGGTGCGTGATGCAACTAATCGATGCACGGATCGATTATTGCTCTAGTTGCACCAGTTCTCCGTTCTATCCCTCCCGTACAAGAGAACGCTATTACGTTTTATTAGCAGCTATGTACAGGTGAGGTCTCTCATGAAAAAACTCTTTTTGTTAGTTCTATTTCTGCTGCCCTCGGTCGATTGGGCTAAAGCGGAGGTTCTGGAATTTTCATTCCTTGAGAGCGTAGACTGCAGCGGCCCGATTGCCGCCCAGCAGGATTTTGCTCTGCCGCCTTCCATAAGCATCTATGCCGGAGAGCTCAGTGTTCAGACGCTGGGTTACATGTCTGTAACGAACGACACTGCATCGACAATCCATACGAATTTTTCATCGTATTTGTCGGTCCGAGCCAAACTGCTTACCAGGTGGGCGTTCGACGACCTGGTTGTAATCAGCGATTTCCAGCATTTTACTGACTCCTTGTCTGCCGGAGCTGAGTAGCTAGAAGATATTTCCCGGATGGCGTGCAGGACTCAGCACATCAGATTGTAAGAGTTAAGGTGCGGCTGTTTTATAGGCCATAGACCTCGGCGTACAGCGGCGAGCTTGCGTGACCGGCAATTTACTGCCACTACTGGTGGATTGTAAGTTGCCTTGCACCCATCGAACGCTGTATGGACGAACCCACAAAATCAGAGCGGTATTCCCTAAGGGATGCCTCTGCCTTTGCTGTTGTGCTTGGCGGCGCCGAAGCATACTTCAGTGCTTTCGCCGTGTTTATAAATGCGAGCACCTTTCAGCTCGGGCTTTTGGCAACGGTGCCGCTATTTATCGGGAACCTGTTTCATGTAGCCGGGGTCTGGGTCTCTGATCGCCTGCGTTTTCGGAGAACACCGATTGCGATCGGTGCCTTGTTGCATGCCCTGACGCTTCTTCCGATAGCTGCGTTGGCATTTTTTCAACCGGCAGTCGGCAAGGTTCAACTTTTCTTCTTTTGCCTTCTAGCATTTTACATCATTCAGGGGCTGATCGTGCCGAGTTGGAACGGTCTTATTGGAGACATTATCGACCCTGAGCGTCGGGCCGTATTTTTCGCTAGACGCACGCGGCGCCTGGCGCTGTCGACTTTTGCCTCGACCCTAACTGCCGGAGCGATTCTTTCTTTCTGGCAGGGGCGAGGCGAGGAGCAGCTAGGCTTCGTTTGTATATTTGCCATAGCAGCTATTGCGAGAATGCTTTCGGCGTATGCGCTCTCTAAGCATGACGACCCGGAGTATTTCTGCGATCCCTCTGAACGCTTCAGCTTTCTTCAGTTTGTTCGCCGCGCTCAGCAGTCGAACTTTGTGCGATTTGCTTTCTTTTTTGGCTCGGTAAATTTTGCGACTGCTTTCGCCAGCCCGTATTTTGCGCCCTACATGCTGCGCGATTTATCGATGTCCTATGCGACCTTCACTGTAGTTATCGGTGCTGGGGTTATTTCACAGGTCGTTGCATTAATCTTTTGGGCTAAGCTCTCTAAAACCATCGGCAACAAGCAGATTCTTGAGTTAAGCGGTTACGGGGTCTCGCTCATACCTGTTCTTTGGCTGGTGTCTCCGGCTCTTTGGTATTTAGTGCTTATTCAGATTTTTTCCGGTCTGGTCTGGTCCGGCTTTAACCTCGCGGCGCAGAATTTTATGTTTGAGGCAGTCAGTCCGCAAAAGCGTGCCCGCTGCTCAGCGTATTTGATGGTCATTAACGGTTTCTGCGTGCTTTCCGGCTCGCTCTTAGGTGGCTCAGTTGCCAAACATCTGCCGCTTATGAGTACACTCTTTCACTCTTCTCAGGTAACATCTTTTCTTCTGGGAGTTTTTCTGATTTCAGGCGTACTTCGGCTTATAGCAATAAAAGTTTTTCTAAATAAGTTCGAAGAGGTTCGAGAGGTTCAACCAGCGACTGTGTACTCAGTGTTTATCAGGCCGGCATACTTGCGGGCTGTCGGCGGCTTTCGCTTCGGCGTGCTGCCAATTGGCCGCAGAAAGCATAAGCAGGAATAGGCATTTGTTCTTAAGGTGTTCGAATGAACGATAAAGTCGAGACAATTAAGGCAGGAGTTCTGGCCTCAAGCGGTGAAGAGGGCGAGGGGACCATTGAGATAATCAGATGGAGCAGCGCGAAGCGGCTGAGCGCAGCAGCGAAGGTTTCTGGGCTGATGCTGGTACTTGCGGCAGTCTCTGTATTCCTACCGGGGCTGCATTTCGTACTTGTTCCGTTATTCCTGATTGGAGCGGTCGCCGGCGGAACTTATCGTTTTATGAAGGGTGAGACTGTGTCGGACAGGGAGCTAAAATGTCCGGTATGCAGTAAGGCGATCGAGCTGCGTGCCGAGAACCCTGAGTGGCCACTTTCGGTTCAGTGTCAATCTTGCGGGGTGAATGTGACGATCGCAAAAGATCACGGATGAAAAAGGGGACAGTTTGTTCAGGTGACTCAGCGAAAGTCTCGGTATCTAGGCGGCCTTTGCCGCGGTCCAGGCACTGTCGTTATCGTCAATTCCGTGTGTTGGGCCGAAACGATCGGGCACTTTAGCGGGTTTACGGTAGCGTAGGATCAGCACAATTGTTGTTGCTATGCAAAGAATGTTGAACCCGGTTGAAATCAGCAGCAGGTAGGCCGTGTCCTCTAGGGCGATAATTATTCCGGCATATGTAAAGGTGAGAGAATTTGAGATCAACCAGAGAATCCAGGCGCCGAGTGCAACCTGCTCGCTTGATTTAGTCTTGAGTAGCACTAGCCACTGCGGGACATACGCGCTTAAGGTAAAGAAAATGGTGCAAGCCTGACAAAAGTCCGCAAACGAAGCGGCATCAAAGTACTGCATACAGCAACCTCCAACAGCAAAACCACGCTCTGTCGCTCCTCGTGAGGCGAAATGAAAAACAGAAAAATCTCGGTTCAGGGTTGAACCACTAAGAAAAGAAAACCTGTTAATTCCAAGAATAAGAGCAACCGTGCCGATAGTCTAATTTTTTTATCAGAATAGATCTTCGGCGTTTTGGGACACGAAGGGATCAGGTCGAAAACCTGGCGAACATAGGCACTTAGGGTCAGCAGTCTCGGCAGAGTGATTCTTTTATCACATTCTTGAGTCGGCGCGCACAATACTAGCGGACTTCACTAAGACGGGAGTTCCAAATTCGGCTAATTGCTCTTTCTCCAGGGGGGCCTTTGGAGAGGAGGGTTTTACATTTATGAGAGGTTGCTTACATGAAGTATCTATTACTATCGATTGCTATCGTACTGTTTTCTGCAGCGGACGCCCTTGCGGATAAGCCTGCGGCGGTATCCTCGCCAACTCAAAGTCATATTTCGGTCTATAATCCGTGCTTAAGCTTACTGGCGCTGGAGCGGCATCTCGTTGGAAAAGTTCGTGAGCACTGCTACGGCAATGCAGTAAAAAGCGAGGGAGCTGCAAACGACTTTGATCTTTGTGCGCATTATTTACAACAGCTGAGCGATATCCAGGACTTGATTGAAGCTTTCTGTTTCCCGCAGCCTGAACCCAGAGGATAGATTAAGTTTAACGATGGACGGCCGATCGAGGTCAGCGGCCGTCCGTTCTCTGCTTACCTTCAAACCGACCTAGACCTGTTGCTGATTGACAGTGCGGTATCTGACCTACCTAGCAAACGCCTTAATTGATTATGTAGTTAATGCAGCGACTTAGGCACCAAAGCTAAGGCCTTAAGCTACATTGGATACAAAATCCATCATAAATAAAGTGGGCAGGATTCTTTAGGGGGAATCGTTCAAAAACTACGGAGCCGTTATAAGCACCTCGCTGAGAAGCGTGGTGGGAGGTATTTGTATGTGCTCGAGAGGTTTGTGGTGTGGTTTTCTGAGGCGGCTGCTCGCGCGCGGGAGGAGCAACTCCGGCGGAGCTATCATTGAGTTTGCACTTTCACTGCCGCTGTTAATAGTTTTACTTTCCGGTTCGACCGACTACGGCTTGATGCTCAAGGAGCATGCAGCAATGGTCGAAGCAGCCTATTCGGGTGCGCGCGCCGCTTCGCAGCAGCCGATCGGAACAAGCCAGACTGATCTTACGAGCACAGCACAGTTCACTGCGCAGACTATGTTGCAGCAGGCAAGACTTAATCCGGCGGATTATTTGATTCAGGTGCATCCACTGTCAATAAATCTCGAGCACGGACCCAGCGCACAAGCTGTTCAAGTAACAATCAGCCGAGGCGGTGATGGTAGAAGCGTTATCCTCACATCAAGTGGAGTCTCGTCCTGCGTAAAAAGCGTGGCAATTCTTAGCAGCGGCGTTGCTCCCAGACAGTTTCCTCAGGGAAGCGAGCCGAGGTGTTGATTGGTCATGGGCATTCGACGATACCAAGTGGAGGAAGGTGCGACATTAGTCGAGTTTGCAGTCGTGCTACCGTTGTTCTTGATGCTTGCCTTAGCGGTATTTGATTTCGGAAACATTATCTATCAACACGCGGTGATATCCCAGGGCCACCGCATTGCCGGTAGGGCTGCTGCCATGCAGAGCACGCAGTGCTTGAGCCACGCGCAGACTGCATTCAATGATTACGTGACAGGAATGCTTCCCTGGGGAGTATCAGCGCAGATTAGCGGTCAGGCGATGCCGCTGCGAATTCCCGGTAATGGTCCCTTGGTTCTTGGCTATCAGCTGGACATTCAAGCTCCGGTGACGTGTTTGTTCTGTTCTTTCTTGACCGGAAGCACAGGTTCGTCTCAGAATTACAACCGAAGTTCCTTTTATCCGTTCGATGATCAGGGTTCAAGCTGCTGACGGCCGTGAGGATAACCCCTAAATACAACAATTACTCGGAACGCGGAATCATGCTTCCGCTAATCGCACTCATGGCTGCGGTGCTAATCGGTCTTGTCGCACTCGTCATCAACATCAGCTACACCGGCGTTGTTGTTGCGGAGCTACAGGCCGCGGCGGATGCGGCGTCGCTTGCCGGAGCAGGGCAGTACTGCTCAAGCAAAGACTGCTTTGAGAACGCACGCCGCGCAGCTGTGGAAGTGCTTTCGCAGCACATTGCGCGCACCTCTTTAGGTGGTGATTCCTCCTTGGTGATTGATCCGAACCATCAGGGCCATGTTTGGGATCTTTCGGCTTCAAGAAACTTGCGAGTTACGATTGAGCGCGGTTGGATTCGGGGTTCGCAGTCGTTCGAGTCGATGGAGGGCACGTGGCCGCAGCAGCATCCCGGGATTCCGGCGTTCATTGCAGCAAACGCAGTATCGATATCGATTGAGCGTCCGCAAACTAATATCCTAAGTTCGTTTTTTGGAAGCGGGACGTATTCTCTCGCAGCGGCATCGGTGGCCTTGGCAGAGCCGATCGCCGAGTTTTGCGCGGCTCCGTTCGCGATACCCGTCTGTGCGTTAATCGATAAACAGACTGGAGAGTATCACGGCGAGGCAGACCCATTGGGTCATTGCGGAGCAGATCGAATTTTTACTCAAGCTGATCGGTACTGTTCAGGAAGCTCATGCGATGCTTTGCCGTCAATACCATACGTCGCCTGCGATTCTTCCTTTCAGAGTTTGTATGATCCGAACCAGGTGGTCTATTTCAATACCGTTGATGCCTATAATACTTGGCTGCAGCAGCAGAGCTACGCCAATCCGCCTACGTTCACAGAGCCGGGAGCCTATTGTCACACTGCTCATGGACGTCCGGGATTCTGGAACCGCAGCACCGACCCGGAAGATTTCGGCTGGAACGCTCAGCATCGTATGTCCGAGGTCGAAGACCATTACGGAGTAGTCGGACTGCCTCGAGAATCTGTTCCGTCTGACCCCGGCCTATTTGAACAGGAAATACGCAATGTGCTGCAGTCGTCCAGTTCTTGTGAGCAGGCCGAGGTCGGCGCGCCGTTTTCAATCTTAGAGGACGGATTGGTTGAACAGGCCAGCGGTGACGTTATTTGGGACGCGATTAGCGATATGATCGACCCTACGCTTGATCCCAATCATCCGGAATACGCGCAGACAATGCTGGGCACAATAGAGCACTTCGGGCCTCAGAGTTCGTTCACGGCGATGTTTACCTACCAGTGGCCGGATAGGCAGCCGCTTTTTCCGCCTGGCTCGGAACGCGAAGGTATCTGTAATTCACGGCGAGTCGAGTTTACTGATTACTTCGGCGGTTCTGCCGAGGCGTTTGCCAAATTGGATTTGAAGCCCGGTGTCTCTGATATGAGTCATGTGTGGCGCAGGAACGTCTCCGTTATCGCCAACGCAAGCTCCGGCGCCGCAAGCTGCGCAGGTGTGAACGGTGCAACTGAGGAGCCCGCAGTCGACGTTGGCGGCGAATGGGTAGTCATCGGACACGTCGAAGCAGTGTTCTTTGATGTTGACGTCGGACTGGATCCGCCGGACGGCAGCCAGTTTTGGGGCACGCCGTTTAACGGATGGGGTTTTCAGCAGCGCTGCAACAACGTTCGCGCCAGACTAGACTGTTCGCGCCCGTTCGTTCCCGGCGATATTACGTCTGCGCAGCGCCGCCCGATTCTTGTTGAATAAGCTTTCGAACGCTAGCGCGAGGCGACAGGGGCGCCCTGGGAGCGCCTACTGCGTCTGCGCGGTCGTCGCGGCTGGAACGCCGCAGGACCTGCGTTTCTGCGTCTTCGTCGGTCCGGCCTTTTGGCGCCGGCTCCATGGTTTTGTCGATGCTGGTTGGCAAGCACATCGTCGTGATACGGGTTGTCCGTATCCACGGTCAACTTACGGCCCAGCAGCTTTTCAATCGCCGTCAGCAGTCCGCGTTCTTCGCTCTCACAAAGAGTTATTGCGGTTCCGCTTTTGCCTGCGCGTGCCGTTCTTCCGATGCGGTGAACGTAGCTCTCAGCTTCATTCGAGAGCTGGTAATTGATCACGTGCGTAACATCGTCGACGTCAATACCCCGAGCGGCAACGTCTGTCGCAACTAAAACGCGAACACTGCCTTTACCGAACTTCACAAGGCTGCGCTGACGTGCATTCTGGGACTTGTTGCCGTGAATAGCTACTGCTCGAACTTTTTGCTTGCCGAGTTTCTTGGCGAGTCGCTCAGCAGCGTGTTTAGTTTTTGTGAAAACAATCGCGCGCTCAATCTCAGAGTTATCAAGCAGCTTGAACAGCAGTGAATTTTTGTTCTCTTTGCTGACGAACATTACGCGCTCGCTGATGTTGCGGGCGGTAACTTGGACCGGTTCGACTGAAACGCGTTTTGGATTGCTTAGCACCTGCTTCGCCAATTTGGCGATTGTGCCGGGCATCGTAGCAGAGAATAAAAGGGTTTGGCGCTGAGCCGGAAGTTTGGATACGATAAACTCCAGGTCCTTGCGAAAGCCCATATCGAGCATGCGATCGGCCTCATCGAGGACTAAAAACTGAGTTCCCGTTAAATCGCATTTTCCGGCATTGATCAGGTCAACCAGGCGTCCCGGGGTGGCGACAAGCACGTCTATGCCGCGGCGAAGCGTGCTGATTTGTGGTCCGTAGCCGACTCCACCGTAAATTGCCGTGCTGGAAGCTTTGGTAAATCGACCATACTGGGCGAAGGCTTTGCGGATTTGCACGGCCAACTCTCTTGTGGGAGCGAGGACGAGAGCCCGCACTTCTCCCTTTTTAGGAGCTCGACCTAATTCAGCGATATGCTGGAGAATCGGTAGGGCGAAGGAAGCAGTCTTTCCGGTTCCGGTTTGCGAGGTTCCAAGTAAATCACCGCCAGCAAGCAGATGGGGGATAGCTTTTGATTGAATTTCGGTTGGTGTCTTGTAACCTTGTTCGTCTAGTGCACGGCGCAAGGGGTCTATTAGCTGAAGATCAGCGAAGGTAGTCATTAAAGTTCTCAAAGTACGTAATCCGGTGCCGAGCCTCTCGGTCACACCTAGGAATCAGCACTCCGAACTTTAGACCGAGGGCGGATATCAGAGGGGGGACTACAAAGTTTCAAAGGTCGCTCGCTTCCAAGCGACGGCGGACAATAACAGGTATTTCCCCGGAACGCAATCAGGTATTGCTGGCAGGGAGCTATTTCTGCGGCTTCGGGGTTGATTCTGTGTGCCGATCCGTTGCCCGCTCGGGTATAGTCGAACTCGACGAGCCTGTGTCGACTCGGCCGGAAGTACGCTCAATTTGAGTGGAAGTCTTCTTTTTCTTCGGGAAGCTGTCGGGCCGAACTTGGTTTCGCTTCTTGTCCATTAGTTTCCTCCATTTGGCTTAAACTTAAGCGTACCAAGCAGAGAAAAAAGAGGTTATGAGCCCGCTCATACTGCCGACAACCTCAAGACTTGAGAGGCAACAGCCTAAACGAACTACCAGGAGCAGACTCCCCGGTCGGCACCAACAACAACATCATCAAATAGGCCCCACTGGGTAACCATTTCGCTGTCGTCGCTGGAGCGGATTACATAAAGCAGACCAGATGTCGGGCGCCAAACTGCGAGGTCGAAAACTCCGTCGCCGTCGAAGTCCCCTCGAACTGGTCGGTCGCCCGGCAGGCCCCATTGGCGCTGAACGAAGGAGTTGTAGCTTGATGAAGAGGTGCGGATATACCAAGTCCCGGTAGTCGGTCGCCAGACTACGAAGTCAGGCACTCGATCGCCGTCGTAGTCACCCTCGAGCGGGATGTCGCCGGTCAATCCCCATTGGACGACTTCCGTGGAGTCGTCTTCCGAGTAGCGAATGTACCACGAGGCATTGTTAGGACGCCAAATGACGATATCGGATTTATAGTCGCCATCGAAGTCGCGAATGACGTAGCGCTTCGGTCCTTGGCTGCAGTTTGTGTCTATTGCAGACGGGGACGATGGAATGGAAAACTGAGTAAATGAGAGGTTGATGTTGAAATCTGCTCTGTGCGCGTCGTCTGCCCATCGGACGTCTACGTGCGCTCCAATGCCGCCGCTGAGTAAAGTTCCATCCGAACTGAAAGCGAGC
>JAUIIP010000046.1 GCA_030431555.1 bacterium | reverse complement strand
CGTTCCAATATCTAGAAAATGGACTCCCTTTTCTTTGAGACCCGCAGCTCGGCACATACTGTCTTTGAAATTCGAATTGCCGCCGTCGACAATAATATCGCCCTCGGAGAGGTGAGGTTCTAACGCAGAGATCGTTTGATCAATCGGCGCACCCTGGGGCACCAGCAGCCAAAATACGCGAGGTGATTCCAGCTTAGAGGCCAAATCCTCAAGCGATTCGGCCGGCCCCATGCCCTCACCTGCAAGCTCCTGCACCACCTCCGCAGTGCGATCGTAGCCGAACACTTCGTGTCCACCGCCCAGCAGACGACGAACCTGATTCGCGCCCATTTTACCTAAGCCGACATATCCTACACGCATAACTCCCCCTTAAACCGATTACTTGCTGCCCACTTGCTCTTTGAGGGTCGACTGCAAAGCTTCAAATGATTCTGAGAAGGCTTGGACGCCGTCAACTTGCAGCTGGGCCAGTATGCCCTCAATATCAACACCAAGTTCTTGCAGAGATTCGCGTACGGCATGATCTTGCTTGTAGTTAGTGTTCATCGGCTCAGCTTTCCCGTGATCGGCGAAAGCTTCCAGCGTCTTATGCGGCATGGTGTTGACCGTATGGGGAGCTATCAACTGCTCAACGTACATCACGTCACGGTAATCAGGATTCTTTGTGCTTGTGCTCGCCCAAAGCGGTCTCTGCGCTGCAGCCCCTGCATCTCGCAGGTCCGCAAAATTATCGCTCTCGAAAATGCTCTGGAACTGCTCATACGCTAGGCGTGAGTTGGCAATCCCGAACTCTCCTTTTAACTTCTTAGCAGCTTCAGCCTTCGGGCCACCCTCATCAGCAATCTCGTCAAGCCGCTTATCAATAGCGGAATCCACCCGACTAACGAAAAAACTGGCAACTGACCTTATCCCTTTTACAGATTCGCCCTTCTGCACCCTCGCCCTCAATGCCTCGCAATACGTATTAGCCACCTGTACGTAGTTATCAACCGAAAATAGCAAGGTAATATTTATGTTAATACCGCGCTCAAGGCAGGTTCGCACTGCCGGCAAACCCTCGGGAGTGCCCGGTATCTTAACCATTATATTTGGTCGGTCGAGCTTATCGAACAAACGAACTGCTTCGTTAATAGTCTCTTCTGTCTTGCTTGCGAGCAGCGGGTTTACTTCAATACTGACGAAACCATCATCGCCGCCGCTGCTGTCATAGATCGGACGCAAGATATCGGCAGCTCGCCCAACATCCTCGATCGCAAGCGACTCGAAAATTTGCTCCAAAGACAAGCCTTGACTATTTAGTTCGGCAATCGCGGAGTCGTAGACATCGCTGCCGCTGATCGCCTTATCAAATATACTTGGATTACTGGTAACCCCCCTGACCGCGTAGTTCTTAACTAGATCGGCCATCTCCCCCGACTCGAGCATATTGCGATCGATATTGTCATACCAAACACTGGTTCCAAGCGGATGCAGCTGCGAAAGCGGGTTAGAACTCATTTACGGACTTCCTCCAAACAAACATTGCGTGCCGACTCGAGCGAATTAAACGCGGCCTTGAGCTCGGCAACTTTGCGAAATTATTATGTTTGGAGATCGTAGCGCAAATACCTGCGCTAGTAAAAGCGTCTACCAAGAAGAACACAGGGGTGCTTCAGCGCGGAACCGCGCCGAAGCCACTACACACAGCAGCTAACAATTAGCTAATTTCAGCGCTCAACTTTCGTTCGGATTTCTCACGCTGTTCGTCTTTTTCTTCTTCCAGCGCGAGTCTTAGAAGCCCCAATTCAAGTGCAACCGAAGACGGTCCAAATCTAGGAGTCACTGTCGGACGACGTCTACGCTTACGGCGCGTTCTGACAACTTGCATAATTCAGGTCCTTTTGGTGTCGTTATTGGTTTGTATTAAGTACAACCTATTACGGTAACGACTTATCCGTAGAACCACCGCCGCAAAACCTAGCGAAACAACGGTAACACTCTGAACATTATGTAGAGCCTGTAACGAAGATTGCCGTATAAAAAACAGCGAGTTACAGTCCGATGTACGCATTCCCACTACTTTATCGAATTTATTATGAATGTTTCGCGGCAAAACGTGACTCAAAATATTGATAAAGTCTCTCAGTCACATGACTTTTGTATAAGAACCCGGAATCACTATGATTGAAAGAAAGGACGTCCCCACAGAAGACACCTGGAACCACCTGGCGCTCTATCCAAGTATTATCGAGTGGGAGGCGGCGCTAAAAGCACTCGAGTCCAGGGTCAACGAAATACTTCAGTTTCAGGGACGCCTGGGAGAATCAGCCGAAACTTTGGCGGCGGCACTGGACCTTCATTACGGGCTGCATAGGGAACTGGATAAGGTATACACCTATACGAAACTACTTAGCGATGTCGACGTTTCGAACTCAGAGAACCTCGGCCACGTTCAGCGTGCAGCGAATCTAGCTGCGAAAATGGCTGCTGCCGCCAGTTATATTCGACCAGAGCTTTTCGAAGTCCCGGCAGAAAAGCTGAATGAGTTTATGCAGGCCGACGCGCTTAAGCCTTACAGGCACACGCTTGAAGCGCTGATTCGACATCGCCCTCATACTTTGTCAAACCGCGAAGAGAAACTGCTCGCCATGTCCTCGCAAGCCATGGGAACAGCGGACAAAGTCTATACGCAACTATGTAACTCTGACATGCAGTTCGGGTCGGTCAAGGTCGCCGGGAAAGAAGTTCCCCTGACCCATGGATCCTATGGGGTGCTGATCAAAAGCTACGACAGAACTGTTCGTGAAGAGACTCAGCAAAAGTACTATGCTGAATATGAACAATTCAAAAATTCAATTGCGGCGGCGCTTACCGGCTCCTACCAAAAAGACGTTTTCTATACCCGAGCCAGAAATTTCGAGTCCTGCCTAGAGCGAGGTCTCTTCGATGACAATATGCCGACTGAGGTCTATACGAACCTCGTGGATACGATTTCTAACAACTTGGACTCGCTTCACCGGTACTACAGCCTACGCGGCCGGCTGCTCGGACTCAATCCTCAGCGACTGTATGACACTTATGTGCCATTGGTCGCGGACGTCGATCTCGTTATCAGCTACGACGAGGCTGTTCAGTACTTGGTTGACTCGCTGCAGCCCCTTGGCGAAGAGTACACCTCGATTCTGGAGAAGGGCTTAACTGTTGAGCGCTGGGTCGACCGCTACGAAAACAAAGGCAAACGCAGCGGGGCTTACAGCGGTGGGTGCTTCGACAGCTTTCCTTACATTCTCGTTAGCTACAAAGACGACGACATCCGCTCAATGTTTACCCTGGCCCACGAAGCCGGACACTCAATGCATTCTTACTACGCTCACTGCACACAACCGTATCAATATTCCGCCTACTCAATATTTGTTGCCGAAGTCGCCTCGACATTTAACGAAGCTCTCCTTTCCGCCCACTTGCAGGAGAAATTCAAAGACGACAGAAACGTTCTGATTTATCTGATAAACCAGCAGATAGACGACATTAAAGCGACTATGTTTCGCCAGACAATGTTCGCGGAATTTGAGTTGGAAGCGCACAAGATAATCGAAGAAGACCGGCCGTTGACGGTTGATGTTTTCAGCTCCGTCTACGAGTCGCTGCTGCTGAAATACTTCGGTGACAGTGTTTCGATTCAGGGTAATGACAAACTGGAATACTCGCGCATACCTCACTTCTACTGGTCCTTCTACGTTTACAAGTACGCAACCGGCATCTCCGCAGCGATTTCTTTGGCAGACAGAGTCACCAGCGGCGGAGACAAGGAACGAGAGGACTATCTTAATTTCTTGAAAGCGGGCTCAAGCGCCTACCCGCTCGAAATACTAAAGAACGCCGGTGTAGACATGACTTCACCCGAACCAATTCAAAAGACCTGCAAGCTGTTTGCGGAGTTGGTCGATCGACTTGAGCAGCTAATGGAATAATTTAGCTGTGTCGTATTGCGGAATTTATTTTCCAACCCTCTTGATTAAGAAAATCTGATTTTGGATACTATTAGCATATCCTTTCCTCTTCAGCAGGGCGTGAACCCTTTCCGCGCTGCTGAGTCAGCCGTTTCTCCTGACGCACCTGGCAACGGCACATGAACGCTAGCTAACAACCGGGCTCGCACCTGCCGGTCGTTGCGTAATCACAATTTGACTTTTGTTCTTTCTCTTAACGGGAAACGGTACCCGTTCGCGTAAATTCACTTACGGAACCGGGAGAGTGTACTTGTGGACATTCTAGTCCCTGAAGGTTCCCGTGCCGGGGGGTGTTCCTCTGGTGCGATAGTTTTTCGCAAGTCCAATAAGGAGTAATCGATGCGAAACAAGCGTTTTTCCTTCTATCGTACGGGCGCCCTGTTGTGCGCGCTCGTGGGTGCCATTGCCCTGACCGGCTGCGGCAAGCAGGTTGAGGTTCCGACTGCGCACGTCGGCAAGGTGAAGACCTCCCAGGGCTTCCAGGACGAGCTGAAGCAGCCGTCCACCTTCCGTCTGCCCGTCAACCCGATGGCACCGGCGCACCTCGTTCTCACCGCCGTGTCCGACAACATGGTGGAGGAGCCGATGACCGTGTTCATGCCGGAGGACCAGCTCAAGCTGGCGTTCGACGTGCGCGGAACGTTCTCCATCTCGGGGGCAAAGGAGCGGGTCAACATCATCTTCGATCGTCTGGAAGCGGCTTCGACCAACGACGCCCGCATTCACCAGATCTCGTTCGAGAAGGTGTACGAGACCTACGCCCAGCAGATCGTGCGAACCACGGCGCGACACGTGATCACGCGGTACACGATCGAACACGTGCTTTCGAACCTCGACGCGGTCTCTCAGGAGATCCACGCCGCGGTGCAGAAGAAGCTCGCCGAGACTCCGATCGACGCGACCGTGCTCGCTCTGGCGAACGTCGATCCGCCGCAGGTCATCATCGATGCCCAGGAAGCGGCGAAGAAGCGCGAGATCGAGATCAAGGAAGCCGAGGCCGACAAGCTCGTGAAGCTGACCGAGGCCGACGCTGCCCTTGAGGTCGCGCGCAAGCAGCAGGAGGTCGACCTCGTCGAGGCCGAGACCCAGGTTCTGGTCAACCAGAAGCTGGCCGAGGGAGTCACTCCCGCGTTCGTCACGCAGCGCATGATCAAGGTGATGGAAGTCCTGGCGGCTTCGCCGAACAAGGTGTTCATCATCGACGACGAGGCGCTGAAGAATCCGGCGATGCTGATGGGCATCACGAACAACGCGTTCCAGCCGGAGACTACCGCTGTCCAGGAGCAGGAGGGCAAGTGAGGCCCATCCATCCGCAACACCAGAAGGGAGCATCATGAACATGATGAACGACTCGTCGATCCTGGAGTTCCTCACGTACTCCTGGGTCAAGATCGGACTGTTCGCAGTCTTGTTGATCGTCACCTGGCACTTCGTCAAGGTGCGCATCTTCGGGTATTTTAAGCGGCGTGACGATGCGCTGCGTGCCCGGGAGCGCCTGGACGACAACGACACCGGCGCGAAGGCGGCGGTGAAAGTGCCTGGATTCCCGATCGTCAGCGTAGTGGCAATGCTGCTGCTTTGGCTGGGCACCATCATGCTCGCCCAGTGGGAGATCGTCACTCGCCGGCAGACGGACATCTCGAGCCCGATCGTCGAGGAGCGCGAACAGCGGCTTCGAGGTCTGGTCGAGAACGCCGACTCTATCGAGCACCGCAGCGTCGATACCGAATCCCTCGCGGATAAGGCGCGGCGCATGCAGCTCGAGAACCAAGCCGAGAACGAATCGGCCAAGGATCGCTTCAGCGAAGAGGTGCCTGCCGTCGGAGAGGACCCCGACAAGAAGGACTAGCGGCGATATGGCTGAGGGTCATCAGCGAGCAGCCGCTTAGGCGTTAATGCTGGCCGTAAGTTGGCGCTGCAGTTCGGGAAACCGGGCTGCAGCGTCATTCCGGCGGAACTAGCGAGAAAGGTTAGACAACTAGCTGCACTCTCCCGCTCCGCCACATTTCTCTCAAAACCCCCAGTTACCGCACTTGACACTCCTACGTAAAGAATCTACTTTACCCAACTAAAGCACTTTAGTTAGATAAAGCAGTGGTATGGCCTCGATATTCAACAACAAAGACGTGAAGACTCTGTGCTCAGCTGTTGCGTCCCTTGAGGATGAGCGCGAGGCAAGAGCATTTCTGCGAGACTTGCTGACAGAAGGCGAGCTGCTTGAGTTCGCTCGACGCTGGCAGGCGGCACGGATGCTTGATCAGGAGTTTTCATATCGAGATATCGAATCTGAGACCGGTCTCAGCTCAACGACGATTGCCCGCATTTCTAAATGGCTTCGCGGCGGCGCCGGCGGCTACCGCAAGATGCTGGACAAACAAGCAGCCACACTCCTCCCCCGACATCACTGAAATTCCCGGCGATAACGGGAGCTTTAGCCGCTGCGCTGTCTTAGCGTGAGGCGGCTCGTGCTGCTGACTGACATTCTTATACGAGTAGAAGCAAGTTAACCACGGACAGCCCAGCTGCGGCATGGCGCAGCCTAGCTGTTCGTGGTCCCAGTTCATCGCTACATGCGGAATCCCTCCGCAACAACCGGTCATATGACCAGAATAGAGGTTTCAAACATGAGCACCAACACGATTTCGATCGTGCCGGCGTCGGCAGAGGATGCTGCGTCAGTTCGCCCGATCATCTCCGAAATCTACGCTCGAGCCTTTCGTCTGCCGCCCTGGAACGAGGAGTGGACCGACGGAGAGGCCTGGGCCGCAATCGAGGAGAAAATGGATCTCGGCGCCGATCTCTTCCTCGCCATCGACGAGGACGGAGAAAGGGTCGTCGGTCTCGCGCTCGGCATCATGCTGACCGAGAGCTACCCGGACGCTGCGGATCTCGCGCCGTTCGGACTCGTTCCCGGAGCGTACTACTGCATCGACATGGCTGTTTGCGAGACGCATCAGCGGCGCGGCATCGGTGCCCAGCTGCTCCAGGCCCGCGAAGCACGTGCTCGAGAGCTCGGTGCCTCCGCGGTCGGTATGCGCACGCGTCCCGACAACACGGCCTGCGTCGTCTGCTACAAGCATCGAGGCTACACGCATACCGGCACCTACCAGGTCGTCACGGGGCACGTGGAGTCGCCGCGCGCGGTTCACGTCAAGCAGCTGTGAGCCCGCACTCGAAGTTCGTCGACGCGCTGCTGCAGAGCGCTCGAAGCAATTCAACCAGAGGTTCCCCCAGGCGAAGTGTAAGTGGACTGCAGCTCCACCGCACTTCGCCGGAACCAGTTCATACAAAAGGTCAGCTAGCGATATGCTGTGGACCACGGCTTCCATTTTAGCACCCCCTAAACACTCAGTATTTCTAGCGAGTTGGCTCTGCGAATAAAATTCCGCCGAGTGTATTGATTAGCATTTTGCTGGACTATAAATTGGTATGAGCGTGTGAAGAGGGGTTTTTATCCTGGCCCCTAGAGCCAGATTGTTGGTTTGCGAAGTTTAGGTTTGATTAATGGCTACTCGGTTAGGTCTATGAGCACATTCAATCAGAGCAAGAACAACTCTTGCGAGCACGATTATTGTAGTGTTTGCGCCGAGCAGCTTGGCCCTTACTCCTATTCCAGCTGGACCGACAGCGACGGCGAGGAAGTTAGAATGCCGAACTACGAGCGCCCTTATATTCTGGCTGAGCTGGCTCGCGGCGAAACCTTCATCTGCGAAAGCTGCTACCAAAACGGCTGCTGCGAGCGTCTAGGCTACGAAGAAAAATTCCAGATTCATTACGAGTTCGGCCTCGAATACGCGAATTTTGGTGACTTTGAAATGAGCCGGCGGTGCCTCGAAAAAGCCGCTGCAATCAATCGCTGTGCGGATGTCTTAGTCAGTTTAGCCCGCGCTTACGGGGCCTGCGGCAACAAAGAAAAGGAGATTCGCCTGCTGCAGGAAGCTTACAAAAACAACCGTGAACACATAGTTTCAGTTCATAACCTTATCGTCTGCTTGGTCCAAAACAGAAAGTATCGCGAAGCATTAAAGATAGTTGATCAGTGTTTCGGCAGAATCGGTCACGACGACCAGCTCTTAATGTGGATGGCCGAGATTTACTACCATAGACGCGAAAAAGAACTTGCATACGAGTTCTATGACCGAGCTCGATCGATCGCGCATTGTGAGACTTGCGCGGCCGAATTCGATGTCTGGTGGGATTCGCTTCAGCAGCAAGCGGAGTGGCATTAGCGGCCTGCCGCTTTTTTAGCGGACTTAAACGCTATATTTTGCTTACTTGAATTACCCCCCCTTCCATTTGCTATAATGGATATTAGCTATTTATCAGGGGCAATAAGTGATTCGCAGACGACTGACAAAAGAGGACATTCGACGCCTGGAAGAAGAGTCCGGCATGAAAGCCAGCACCGGCAGCATGGCAATCGTAGTAGAAATTCTTGAGTGGTCGTTTTACTTGTTCATCCTCTTTCTTTTATTAAAATTCACCCGTCCAATTTGGCAGCCGATCTATTCCTTCATTTCCGCAGCATTGTAAGCCTGCTGTTTGTTAGGACCCTAACAATCTATGTTGATTTTGTGGAGAAAACTGAGATACTCGGTCTCCGCATTTTGCTGTTCTATCAAATCTCAGCTCTGAGACAGAAGAATTTGGCGCGCTTTATCTCGGGTCCCCCGAGCCAAGGCGCGGCTTAGTTCATGTGTTAAGCGGCTTCCGTATGAAGCCCAGTCCATTCCCAATGGAAGGAGGTTTGCAATAGGACACACATTCCTTGATTCACTGGCCCATGAGCCGGTCGCGGGCTTCTGCGAAATCACCCGATACGAGGGTGACTCCCGCTGGCCCAGGACCGGAGAGCATGTGATGCCGCACATCCATGCAGTCGAGCATGGGTCACTTCCGATCGTCTGGGGAGACGGTCCGCACAAAGATCGGCTTTGGGGTTCCCTCAGCCTGTTCGACGTCGCGGGAGATCTCCACCGCACTGTGGTTAGTCGCCACGGTGTCGGGACGTACGACTTCTCGAAGCTGCGACTTGGCCCCGGCCGAGTCGGATTCCGCATTCTGCGGCCGCTACGCGAAGATTCGACAGTGCTCGATTTGATTGCCTGGTTCCAGACCGGCACTAGGCGCGTGTTCGTCGTTGACAGCGAAGGTCGTCCGATCGGACATATCGACCTTTCGTCGTTCATTAGATCCCTGGTCGAGCGGCTACCGCAGCTCTTCTCAGGCCGGTCCGTGGAGCGCGTAATGCTCCACAACCCGTCTTCGCTGGTGACTGTCCTGGCCCAACCGGCGTGGCAGGCTCTGCTCAAGTTCTCGCGATGGCGTCGAATGGTATTCGTTTACGTGCTGGGCTCCCTCACAAAGGGGCTCACACCTACGATGCTGATCGACAGCCTGAGTAAGTACAGCGACATCGGACAACCCACCATCAAGGACGCGTTCCCGGATGCCGATCTGCATGGACGCCCAGGCGGGAGAGGATCCGGCGAAGCGTCCAGCGGCCGCTCCATCGCTCCACCTTGGCCCTCGGTTCCGATGAGCGCGCTCGTCGTGGATGTTTTGGACCAGCTGCTCGAGCATCAAGAACTGCTGGTTCACGATCCGGCCAAAACTCAGCTTGAGCCCGGCCCGGATGACGACCCGGCCGATTTCCGTCCGCACTACCACTGCGCCGGACATCTCAGCATGTCGTTCCTGTTCGTTGAAGACGTTCTGCCGCGACTCGATCAGCCCCTGCGCTGATTGACTTCGCTCCGCCCCTTGCCGCGCCTTAGCCTGCGGCGGAGAGCGTCAGGGCGGCCACGAGGTTTTGAACCTGGCCGCCCTACTTTTCACGATCGATACCGCCGCGAAATCTATACCTGAATGCCGTGAATTTCAGTCGGCACCAATTTCTGCCGCGCATATTGACGTTTAAGATCTTCGGGCAACTCGGAGAACGGACCTATGATGCCCCGGCAATTTTTAGCACCGCAGCAGCATTCGAATGTCGTGTCGTCTTCGCGCATGACAAGCGAGTAGTCGAAGGTAATCTCTTCTCCCTGCGCAATATCGCGCAGTGCTCGAAGCATGACTTTCGAGTGCTCAAAGAATACGGCGGAATTTGGATCGCAGGCGTGATTAACGAAGTCATCAGCCAGACCGGACGGGCCCAAGAACCAGCCTCCTCCTATTTCCAAGGCATGAATTCGGCTGTCGAGCTCGTCGCCGCGCACTTTTGGACCGCGAAACTCTAGAATATCTTCACCGGCGCTAAACGGTTTATCGGCAATCACTCCCGTTCCGCTTTGGCCGCAGCTTTTTATGGATATATCTGCCATCACAGGAGCCATTATCGCGAATTGGCGTATTCAAGCAAGTCGGCTTAGTTAGAGACAGGTTATAGTGTGCACAAAATATTTAAAAGAACGTGAGGACCTTATTCGCTTGGAACGAACCGCGCAGTATGTTTTCATCTAGTTATGTTTAGACTTCGCCAAATTGACAATTTAAGGACTCCACACTCTCTGCGGTCTGCCGAGAAACTCTTTGAAATCGCTCGCAGGCATTTTTATTGGTTCGATGATGCCGTCGAACATATGTGGCGTGAACGCCTTCGACTCGGACATGATAAAAATTACCGATACTTTTTTTTCGTAGCGGAAGGGTCGAGCAGCAACATCCGCGGCTTTTCCATTTTCTCGTACGAACCAGTGTCGCGCTACGGCTATCTAGATCTACTGGCAGTAGACACCAAACTAAAAAGCGGAGGCATCGGCACTGCTCTCTACCAGCGCACGACCGCAGAGCTTGTCGGTCAAGGCGCCAGGGCGATGTTCGTCGAAGCCGAAAGCAACCACCCTTCACTGGACCGCACGAAGGAACAGCAGAAGCAAAATGAAACGCGGCTGCGCTTTTACAAGCGAATGGGAGCCGAGGTTTTACCGATCGATTCGTTTAATCTCAAACGAAAAGATGGCTCGGCATATGAGCTGCTGATGGACTCACTTGGCTCGGGCTATAGATTTTCAGCTCCCTTCCTTAAGGAAGTTGTGCAGAAGATTCTTCGCACAAAGAACAGCACAATTACCACGAAGTCCTTCATCGACAGGTCCATTGCGGGAGTCAGCCGCAATGTCGTTGAAATCGCCAACTCGACCAGCGCAGCGCAAATCGTCTCCAAGACCAGCGGCCCGCGCCCGATCCCCGAAGACCGCCTGATAACACTTACGGTCAACGAAGGACACGACATCCACCACATCCCCGACAAGGGCTACGAAGAAGCACCTGTGCGAATAGCCTCGCTGACCAAAGAACTGATTCCAACCGGGATGTTTCACCGGATAAAAACCAGGCCCGTTCTGGAGCGTCAAATCCTGGCAGTCCACGACGCCGATTATTTCAACTACTTAAAAACCATCTGCCGGCAAATCGGCAATCAGCGAATCGTCTACCCGGAAGTCTTTCCGATTCGACACCGCGTGAGACCACCCACAAAGTTGGCACACCAAGTCGGCTACTACTGTATCGACTCGTTTTCGCCTTTAAGCTTGAATGCCTTCGTCGCGGCGAAGGGGGCAGCTTCCTGCGCCGTCACCGCCGCCGACGCCGTCCTTGGCGGGCAGCGCCTTGCTTACGCCTTGGTTCGCCCGCCGGGCCATCACGCCGAGCGCGAACACTGCGGCGGCTTTTGCTACCTCAACTCAACTGCCATTGCCGCCAACCACATGAGTAAGCAGGGCAATGTTGCTATTCTCGACATCGACTATCACCACGGCAACGGCCAGCAAGACATCTTCTACGAGCGCAGCGATGTGCTAACAATCTCAGTCCATGCGGACCCAGCGCAGGAATACCCTTATTTTTCCGGCTTCCCGGAAGAGCGCGGTGCCGGACCAGGTGAAGATTTCAACCATAACATCTGTGTGAAGATGGGGGCGGACTGGACCACGTACAGGGAGCGCCTCTCTAAAGCGCTGAGGCTCGTCAAAAGATTCAAGCCGACTTTCCTTGTGGTCGCACTCGGATTCGATACGGCAAAAGGAGATCCGACCGGAAGCTTTCAGCTAAAGACTAAGGACTTCTTTGAGTTTGGTAGTGATATTGGATCGCTGGACATGCCAACGCTATTTGTCCAAGAAGGCGGCTATCGCACCGCGACCTTGGGGAAAAACGCAAAGCATTTTTTTCAAGGAGTTTGGGCCGGAGCTTACAAAGCCCGACCCTGACAAAGCACAAACTGACAGGAATAATTCCCTAACGCTTAGAGAATTGCGGCTTCTTCCGAGCCTTGTGTCGGCCAGGCTTCTTACGCTCAACCTTACGAGGATCTCTTGTTAAGAATCCGTGCTGCTTAAGCACCCCTCGCAATTCCGGCTCAACTTCTATCAGAGCACGCGAAATACCTAAACGAATCGCGCCGGCTTGGCCGGTCGGGCCGCCTCCGCGCACAGTCGCCTTAATATTGTAGTTCTCAAGACGTTCCGCTACATCAAGCGGCTGACAAATGACTTTTTGTGTCATTTTGTTCGGGAAGTAATCTTCGAAGACACGCTTGTTTACGACGAAGCTCTTATCAGAGCCCTCTTCAGCAGGCGTTAGATAGACTCGCGCCGAAGATCTCTTTCTTCGACCTGTTGCGTAAGTAACGTTTTCTTTTGCAGCCATTAATTCCTCACCGAACAATTAAAACGACAACGGTTGCGGCTGCTGTGCAGAGTGTGGATGTTCTTCGCCGCTGTAAATGCGAAGATTTGCCAACTGCTTGCGCCCAAGGTGCGTCTTGGGGAGCATGCCTTTTACCGCTTTCTTTAGGACTTCACCGGGCTTTCGTTCTTGAAGTTCCCGGGCAACTTCCGATTTCACACTGCCGACATACCCCGTGTGACGGTAATATGTCTTTTCATCCAACTTATTGCCGCTAAAACGCAGCTTGTCGGCGTTGATGACGACGACGAAATCACCGCAGTCCTGGTGAGGGGTAAATGCCGGTTTGAGCTTTCCGCGGAGCACACCGGCAATGCCAGTAGCTAAGCGCCCGACAGTCTGGTTTGCACCGTCGACAACGAACCACTCGGCCTCAGCCTTGACCACTTTGTCTGAACGAAATGTAGTCGACATGATCTAAAACTCTGAAATTTCACGCACTAACACTTTGTCGGCAGGCCGACAAATCGAAGAGGAGATTCATAACACACTGAAAAGCTCCGTCAACTACTGCCTGCGTTAAATTATGTGCATGTTTTTTGTAATGAATTCGGTATTTTCGCTGCCAGTTCTGCCCGAAGCAAGCTTTGAGTAGGCCTCGGTGAGACCCCAGATCCAAGCAAGCTCCCCGGACCCGACCGTTGCGGAACTGCGGAGGTCGCAGCCGAAGCCGGCCAGGCGCTCAAAACAGCGAGCAAGCACCCGCTGCAGGGCTTCGGAACGAAGTCGACTTTGTTCATTCTTTGGCTCGGTGATCGCGGCCTGATAAGCCTGCGCAAACAGCGCTCCCGCCGCATCCACCTCACCCTTTAGCGCAACAAGACCAAACGCAGAGGACTGTCTGGAACCGCTAAGCGTCGAAAGCAGTTCGCCGACAGCATGTTCCAGAATGACTACACCGGCTGCTGCTATAGCCAAGGGTTCGGCTAGCTCATCCGGCACTTCAAACAGGCTTTTCTTACAGCTACCTGCCATCGCTGAAAGCGTCTGCTCATTCCAGCTAGAAGGGTTAGAAGCTGTTTTCGAAACACCCGAAAGCTCCTTTAAAATAACAGGTCGGCTAAGCTCTCCGCCCGTTCGTACGACTTCAGCCAACGACGCAAAAACTGCATCCATAACCACACTCCGCATCAATTGGAATAAAGGGCTTCGCCCGTTAAGATTAGCGCAAGATTAGCGTTTAGCGCCTGAACACTCAAGCTTTACGGTCAGAATAGTAGCTGCGTTCCTACTGTCAGTCCCCAAAACAACGCACTTGCCGTTAGCAACTCGCATTTTTGTCGAAAGGAGTTCCTCGTTGTTCGGACCGTTCCACATTACCGTAATACCGACCTTGTCGTAGGAGTAGTTGTGCGGGACTACCCGCAAAACATGCCGCTGGTTATCGTAGCCAACCAAAGAGAACATTCCCTCGTGGCCAAGCGGAAGTGACTGACTACGCGAGTCGAGCACCGCATAAGACGTATAGGGAAGTGGATCGAGCTGACTGCCTACATCCTTGACCAAGGCATCAGGCAAGGCGTTCATCCCGTTACCGGCAGTTCCTCCTTGGAGCAGGCGCACAAGCACGTTGCACGCAGAGGACTCTGCCTGTGCCCCTTCAGAGAAACACAGAGCAAAGCAAATTGGACTTAAGACAATGACGCAAAGAGCTTTGGCCCAGAACTTACTACGCATTTGAGTGATCGCCTCGTTCAACGCGTTTGGTTTTTCTGTGCAACCCAAATTACAGGCGGAGCACTTCGATCCTCAACAGGATAAAGCTCAAACGGGCGCTCAGATCGAATCCAATCGATATCGGCCCCATGCGAACGAAGACCGCCGCTCACAAACTCGCGGTCCATAATCTTCGGCATCGGAACTCCAAGATTCTGCTCGTTCGCAATGCCGCTTCTCAGGCGCTTGCGATAAGTGACAAAAGTCGGTTCCGGCATCATGAGCGGAGCCACGTAAACCGGTGAGGATGTCCTGGCAATCCGTCCGCCAACGGGGACAACAGCCGCGGAGTGGCCGGTGCGCGAAGCGAATGCTTCGAGAGTCGTCGGCTGCCGAGTTCCGCTGACCGACAAACCAGAAATTATCACAACGGCCAAAAGCGCCGGAGACAATACCGGTGAGGCAAAGACCTTCATTAGTGCATCTACCGCTAGGTCCTTAAAACTGCGGCGGTCTCGCATGCGCGCGGCCTGAGCGGTGATACCTAAGCGAACCCCAGCCCAGCAATCGACCTCGCGCGGATGGCCGTCAGGCCCGGAAGCCGCTTCAAGGCTCCAGTCGCGAATACTTTGGCGCATCGATCTCAACTCCTCAAGCGCCGACTGCAGCTGCGGCTCCGCCGCGAGGCGCTTGCTCACACGCTCACTCTGCGCAGAGCTCAACTCCCCGTCCAAGTAGAGGTTGAGTAGTTCGAAATCTTTCTCTTCAAGAGAGCTTTTCATAACACTCTATCCCTGATCGCTGCTTCCACGCCGCCTGTTCTGCTCTATCATCATTACGCTCTGACCCGAGGCGGCGCTTTTGCGCAGAGCGTCCTGCATTTTCTTGCGAGCGTGATGCAAGCGACTCATTACAGTTCCCTTGGAACAGCCCACAACGTCGCTAATCTCAGAATACGACAAGCCTTCGATTTCACGCAAAACAATAACTGCCCGGTGCTCGTCACTAAGAGTATCGAGGGCAGCGGAGATATCGCTTCGCAGTTCTGCGCGCTCAACCGACTCATCCGGCTCCGGCCCAGCGCTAAGCATAGACCCGGGGGCGCTAATGTTACGGTGCGAAGCACGATCAAGTTCAAGAACCTCGCCTGTTGCCTGCTCCACATGACGATAGCGCTTTCGCTTTTCGTCAATCGCAAGGTTGTACGCGATGCGATAGATCCAGGTATAGAATCCTGAATGGCGCCTAAACGATGGGAGATGGTTGTATGCCTTAATGAACGCCTCTTGCGTAATATCCAAGGCATCGTCGAAGTTGCCGATAATTCCGAGCACAACAGAGTGAATGCGCTGCTGATAGCGCTCAACGAGCTCCCTGTATGCGTCGACGTCACCGTCAACGGTTCGCTTAACAAGCGCTAAGTCCTGCGAGCGAATATCAGCTTGGCTATCTTGGCGCGACACCGACTGCATACTCCAGCCTAAAGAGCGAATCATCGAGGAAGCCGTCATTTCATCTCCCCCCAAGACTGCCCTATCCGAACATCGACGATCAGCGGAACCGCTAAACTAAAAGCAGCCTGCATTTCATCAGAAACAACCGAAGCCACATCATCGGCCAATGAGCTTTTTGCTTCAACCACCAATTCATCGTGCACTTGAAGCAAAATACGCGCGTCAGAGCCGAACTCATCGCTTAAACGAGCCTCGAGCCTGATCATAGCGCATTTGATAATTTCTGCAGCTGAACCCTGAATCGGAGCATTCAGCAAGGAGCGGGTCACATAACCCTGGTCGCGGCCTCCGGCATCGATATCCGTTTTAAAGCGGCGTCTGCCGAACATCGTCTCAACATAGCCGCGCTCTTCGATTTCCTTCTCCAAAAAATCAAAATATGTCCCGACGTCCGGATAACGCGCAAAATAGCCGTCGATGTAGGACTGTGCCTCGCCGCGACTAATACCCAACTCACGGGCTAAACGAAAAGCGATAATCCCGTAAACAATACCGAAGTTAATCGTCTTGGCGTACCGTCGATATTCGGATCTCTGCTCACCCTGCATAACTTCTTCACCAAAGATATCCTTAGCGGTCGCTTCGTGAATATCCTGTCCTTCGACGAACGCCTGACGCAGCGCCTCGTCACCGGATAAATGGGCCAGCACTCTCAGCTCAATCTGCGAATAATCAGCAGAAACCAACTTAGTGCCTTCAGGCGCAATAAATGCACGGCGAATTCGCCGACCTTGTGACGTGCGAATCGGGATGTTCTGCAAATTCGGATCACTCGAACTAAGCCTGCCCGTAGCGGCAACGGCCTGGTTGAATGTACTGTGAACACGACCGGAATCCCCCCTGGCCAAGCGGCTGAGAGAATCGATGTAAGTCGTCTTAAGCTTATGAAGCTCGCGGTAGCCCAATAGTAAATCTGCAATCTCGTATTCACCGGAGAACTTGCTTAGAACAGCGTGATTCGTAGAGTAACCACTTTTGGTTTTCTTTACCCCCTTGGTAGGCAGCTCAAGCTTCTCGAACAAAACTTCGCTTAGCTGTTTAGGGGAATTAATATTGAACTCACAATCCGCAAGCTTATAGATAGCGGCTTCGAGCTGTTCAAGCTCCGCAACGAACTCATCTGACAGCGAAGCAAGAAATTCCTTATCAACCAGGATTCCGCGCCGCTCC
>JAUIIP010000045.1 GCA_030431555.1 bacterium | reverse complement strand
GCCGCCCTTTCCGCTTGTAACTGCTATCACACGTGCCGGAGCGCTCATTCTATTCCTCTTCTGACGCCGCTGTCTCGCCTCGTCCAAACAAATTATTCTTCCCGCCATTCACGGAGTCCTCTCAAGTATTATGATACCATAACGCCACTGGTCGGCTCCTGTTTTTAGCCGACTTGTTAATCGTCAAAACCAATTACCCCGACGGATTGCACCTTAGTTGACGGACCAATTTCTTGGTGCGACAGGATTACGTAGCCGGGAATAAAACGCTCAGTAAAATTGTAAATTGAGGAGCGCAGCGCTGCCGGTGCCAACAGTACCGGAGTTGCGCCTGCCTGAGCGAAGCGTTCAGCGGAAGCTTTGAGCTTGCTGATAAGCCGCTGCGCTATTCCCGGCTCCAGCGCCAGATAAGAGCCCTGTTCAGTAACCTGCAGTGCCTCGGTCAAGGCTCGCTCCAGCGGAGCAGTCATATTTACCAACTTGAGCACGCCGTCGTCCGCAACATGTTTAGCCGTGATTGAGCGCGCTAAAGCTCTTCGCGACTGCTCAATTAAGCGCTCCGTCGACTTAACGCTTGGACCCCAGTCGGCGAGAGTCTCAAGCACGGTCCTTAAATCGCGAATACTAACCCCTTCTCGAAGCAGTCCGGCAAGAACCTGCTGAACTTGTCCGAGAGTAAGTGCGTTGGGCACGACTTCTTCGACCAATTTGGGGCAAGTCTTAGCCAAGTTGTCGAGTAGCTGCTGCACCTCCTGTCGTCCGAGGATTTCATGTGCGTGGTTCTTAATGACCTCAGTGATATGGGTCGTAACGACTGTCGAAGGATCCACCACAGTATAGCCCGAGAACTGAGCGCGCTCCTTATCGGCGTCCGCGATCCACAGGGCATCAAGGCCGAATGCCGGCTCTTTAGTGGGAATCCCCGGAATTTTAGCGTCAACACCGCCCGGGTCCATAGCCAGATGATGATGCGGTTTGACATTGCCGCTAGCGATTTCAACGCCCTTAAGCATCAAGCGGTATTGGCTAGGTTCGAGCCGTACATTGTCGCGGATGTGTATCGGAGGAACGATGAAGCCCATTTCTAGAGCGAACTGTCGCCGTAGAGCGCGAATGCGATCGATTAAATCTCCTCCGCTGGACACATCAACAAGCGGAACCAGTTCATATCCAACTTCAAGTTCTAGTAGATCGACGCCAAGCAGACGCTGCACTTCTTCGGTGCTTCCAGGTGCCGGTTTCGAGGCAGCTTCGGAGGCTGTTTGAGCCTCAATCGCCTCGCTGCGAGCGCTTTCTTCTGCGGTGCGAGCAGCGCTGAAGCCAAGCATGCCGGTTGTTAAACTTAGCAGCATGAAGGGCACAAACGGCAACCCTGGAACAATTGCGAATAGAAAGGCGACGCCGGACGACAACATCAGCGGCTGCTGAAATCTTATAAGCTGCCCAGTGACTTCGGTTCCTAGATCTTCGCCTGATCCCGCACGAGATACGATGATACCGGCTGAGGTTGAGACGATTAGTGCAGGGATTTGACTGACTAGTCCGTCACCGACCGTTAGCAGAGTATAAGTTTGCGCAGCTTCAGCCCAAGGCATACCGCCTTGGACAACGCCAATGAAGAAACCGCCGATGATATTAATAAAGGTAATGATGATTCCGGCAATTGCGTCACCACGAACGAACTTCGAGGCACCATCCATCGCGCCGTAGAACTCTGCTTCCTGACTGAGGTCCTTACGTTTTTGCTTGGCTTCACTTTCACTTATAAGACCGCTGTTAAGATCGGAGTCGATCGCCATTTGCTTACCAGGCATAGCGTCCAAGGTGAAGCGAGCTGCGACTTCTGCGATACGGCCGGAACCTTTGGTGATTACCATGAAGTTCACCATTACTATGATGACGAACGCGATAACACCAATTACGTAGTTGCCGCCGACAACAAACTGGCCAAATGCCTGAATCACGTTACCGGCAGCGTCCATACCCTTATCGCCGTTTAGTAAGATCAAGCGAGTACTTGAAACGTTCATTGAGAGACGGAAGAGGGTAGTCATCAGCAGCAGCGATGGATAAGAAGAGAAATCCAGCGGCCGGTTCATGTAGAGAGAAACGAAAAGCACTACTAATGAGAGGGTAATGTTAAACGAGAGCAATATGTCGAGAAGGGCTGATGGAATCGGGATCACCATTATGATCACGATACTGATCAGCACCGCTGGAACGACGAAACTCATTCCCTTAACGTTGTTGCTATTCTGATCCATGTTAGATCTTACATCTCCATTCAGGAAGCAGCCGTTCTACGTTTTCCAAACGGGTTGTTTCCGCGCAGTTTATAAACGTATGCCAGCAGTTCGGCGACTGCCGTATATAGCTCATACGGAATACTTTGGCCGACTTCGACAGCCTTAAAAAGTGCTCGTGCTAAAGCTTTGCGCTCGAGCACCGGGACCTTGTTCTCCCGAGCAAGCTTCTTGATTCTTTCGGCGACGTAACCGCGGCCCTTGGCTACAACAGTAGGCGCACTGCCTGGTGCGATATCGTATTTCAGGGCGACGGCTATGTGAGTCGGGTTCGTAACCACAACATCCGCCGTTTGAACATCCTGCATCATGCGCTCGCGTGCGCGCTGAAGTGCCTTTTGACGAATTTGCATCTTCGTCTTTTCGTCACCTTCGAGAGCCTTGCGTTCGTCTTTAACCTCGTCCTTTGTCATTTTGAGAGTGCGGTGTGTATTCCACTTTTGGTAGGCGTAATCTGCCAGTGCCAAGACGAACAACAGTGGAACGATTCGCCAGAAAATTACGCTTGCAGCCTCTCCCGTATAAGGTAGGAACTGGGAAATCGGCGCATGCATCAGTGCAAGGAATCCGGGAAATATATCAAAAAAGGCGAAGTACGCGATTGGGCAGATAATAATGAGCTTGAAAATCGACTTAAGCAGGTTTACAAAATTCTGCATCGAGAACAGTCGTTTGAGTCCCTTGATCGGATTAATGTTTGAAAACTTCGGTTTGAGAAGCTTGTTGGACCAAAGAAACTTTGTTTGAAATGCAAGTGTGCCGGCGCCGGCCCCCGCCGCAATTAGAAACAGCAGCAGGATTTTCGGCAGCAGCAGAAGAATCAGCCCCATGAACTCGTGACGTAGCTTCTGAATCGAGAGTTCGCCGCCGCTGTGCTTTCCTGACAACCCTCCGCGAAAGACAGTTTCCAAGTCGTTCCATAGCCAAGGGGCGATGAACCACAGGGCAGTGAATGCCGCAGCAAGACCCATAACCTGACTCAGGTCAGTTGACTTTGCTACTTGGCCCTCCCGTCGAGCCTCCGACAAGCGTTTCGCCGTCGGCTCTTCGGACTTCTCCGCACCGCTTTCGGACTCGGATGCTGCCATTTAATGTACTAAACCTCGCACTAGATCCTGAGTTCGAACGAAAATGCATGGCAAGGGGCCGGTTGGGGAGCCGACCCCCTGCATGCGGTGAGAACTTTCGATCTCCCTTTGTGAATGCAGATTAAAAAGCAAGGTTTGTGCCTAATTTAACAGCCCGGGGTGCGAAGTTAAGTCTTTGAAATCACGTTACATTCGTAGGCAGAGTTGCGCCTGAAACGTCAAAATACCAACACGGTGAATCGCTTCTCTGGCGGGTCGCTGCAGACTGGGCTGATTGGAAAAGACGTGCCGGGGTAACTGTCTAATTTAGCGCTAACCAGGCAGCTTTTGGGAGCTGAGGAAAAGTTGGCCGACGAATTCTTCCATCTGGTTGAATTCAACCAGAATGTTCTCGACCATACCAGGAAAGGTGTAGGCGGTTATGTAGAGCCCCATACCAATGGTCAGCGGCAAACTGATGATGAAGATGTTAACCTGAGGAACTGATTTTGTGATCAAACCCAGGACGAATTGGGTTACCAGGATGCTGACGAGGATCGGTGCGCTGCAAACGATTGCCACTTCGAAAACGGCAGAGAACCGCTCCAGAAAGAACATTCCGGTATCTACTCCGGGGTAGAATGTGCCAATCGGCAGATCTCCTCCGTAGCCGGTAACTGCACGGATAATTACGTGATGCCCGTCTACCAAAAGGAAAACTAGTGTTGCTACCAGCGATTCAATCCGCGCTAGAATTGCTAAACTTTGCCCAATTGAAGGATCGATTAGGTTGGCGAATCCCAGACCAATTGTGCCGGATACAACCTGGCCCGTAATCGCCAGGCTGCTGACTATCAGCGCAGGAATTGTCGCCAGTAGATAGCCAAGAGTAAACTCCGATGCCAGCATCAAACCACCGTCAACCATATGCTTCGGCTCGGGTGCCGTTACTCCGGCCATTGTCGCCGCAAGTCCGATGAGCACGGCAATCGAGAGCCTGACCATTGTCGGTATCTGCGATGTGCCGATTCCCGGCAGCGCGAACAATATGCCCGTTGAACGCGTGGTCAGCAGGAACCAGGTCCAAAGAAAGGTAGTATCGAAGCTGTTGCTAAGTAAGGATTCCACCTTACCCCGTTACGTGCGGTATCTGGTTGAGCGAGAAAGTGGCGAAAGCTGCCATTTTTGAAATCATCCACGGTCCGAAATAGAACAGCGCGAGAACTGTGGCGAGAATTTTCGGAATGAATGCAAGTGCAGCATCATTAATTTGAGTCGCTGCCTGGAACACGCTGACCATTAAACCTGCAGCAAGTCCGAGCAGGAGCACCGGAGCGGAGACGACCATCGCAGTTTCGATGCCGAAGGTCGTGACTCTCATAAATTCTTCAATACCCATGGACTCCTCCGCTAATGGTAGCTCTGGACCAGATTGCCGATGATCAGGTGCCAGCCGTCAATTACTACAAACAGCATCAGCTTAATCGGCAGCGAGATGACGGTTGGCGGCAGTGTGATCATACTCATCGAAGTCAAGACGGATGAAACAATCATATCCAGCACTAGGAAAGGCAGATAAATTAAGAATGCAATTTGAAATGCCGAGTTTAGTTCGCTTAGCAGAAATGCCGGAACGACTGCCACTGGGCTCAGGTCCTGCGGCGCTTCAGGCGGCTCAAGTTTGCCAATCTCCATAAACAGCTCTAAGTCTTGCTCTCGGGTGTGGCGCAGCATGAAGTCGCGCAGCGGTGCCCAGGCTCGATTGTAAGCTTCCTGATGGCCAATCTGGTCCTCCGAGTATGGCAGTAGCGCCTCGTCGTAGATCTTGGTCATGACTGGACCCATCACAGCGAACGTCAAGAACAACGCAAGGCCAACCAGGAGCTGGTTCGGCGGTGTTTGCGCCGTTCCAAGAGCCTGGCGCGTGAGCGACAAGACGATTACGATCCGAGCAAAGCAGGTTACGCTCAGCAGAATCGACGGCAAAAAGGAGAGTGCTGATATAAGCAGTGCCAGCTTAAGGCCGGTAAAAACCTCAGCACTGCTGGTATCCGAGCTGCCGCTTGGATTAATTGTGATTGAGGGTGAAAGGACATCGGCACCCGCCGCGGTCGGCAGCAGTAGAACTGCGGCGGCAAGGGCTGCGATGACGTAAACTGATCGGCGCATCTGTCTTAAGCTCCCACCTGTTTTAACACCGGCTGTTTAGCTTCTTCGCTTAACTGCTTAGCGAGGGTTTCGCTGAATTCTGACTTTTGCTCGATGGCGGTAATTAGTGACAAATTCTCACCTGTAGCGCCGACTATGAATTTCTGATCGAAAACTTCGATAAGGATTAAACTGTTTTTACTGCCGACCGAGCGCTTCGCAAGGATCGAAATAGGATTTTCACCACAGTTCTCTTGCGGTCCAAAGCGCTTAATTAACGCAAAAACCAGCAGCAGCGCGCCAATGCAGTACAGCGTGCCTTTCATGATGTTAGAAGCTAAGCCTCGAGCAGAGGGAACTGCTGAGCCGACAAGCGGAGCTTTGATGTCTTTCATTTGCTCAGCGGCTTTGGTCGCGGCAGCTTCTCTTGTGCTAGTTTCCGCGTGAGCCGATGACGGAGTCAGCAGGACGGCGCAGCAGGCAAACGACACTGAGAGCAGTAGTAACGATGCGAAAAGCATTCGTCGCTGCGGGGCTGCGGGTAAACGGGTAGCGTTGCCACTGTTCATGGTGCAAAATCCTTAATCTTTTCTACTTTCGCCCGGCGTTATCCGAGTCCTTCGATACGCTCTTGCTGAGAGATGATGTCTGTAATTCGAACACCGAATTTTTCGTTCACAATCACAGCCTCGCCGCGGGCTATCGGACGCTCATTGATGAAAATATCGAGCGGCTCACCGGCAAGCTTGGTGAGCTCAATGACCGATCCTTGGCCAAGCTGTAACAGGTCCTGAATTGACATCCGGCAGCGACCGACTTCGACGCTGACCTGCAGCGCAACATCCAGAAGGAAATCCAAGTTTTGTTGTCCGCCGCCGGTTAGCTGCGGCTGTTCCGCCGTAGCGGCAACAACTCCTTCTGCTGCTTGCGCAACATCTTCTACTGCCTTTTCGGTATCTTGCGTTTCTTCTGCCATACCTTTCTCCGTTCCTGTTATTCCTTCGCGGCCGTCATAATTGTGTCTTTAATCGCGCCGGTCATTCTTACTGCACGATTTCCTTTCGACGACCCGACAAATCCTCGATATTTTGGAACGCCTTCGACCTTGATTAAGGCTTCTTCTGAAGGACACTGTTCAAGTGGGATGATGTCTCCGACCTTGAGTTCCAATGCATCGCGGGTTGAAATTGTTCCGTTACCCAGCTCCACACTTAAGTTGATGTTTGTTCCTCGAACGTTTCGCTCCATTCGTTGAATGATAGTGCGATCGACTTCGAGACGAGTGCTTTGAAATCCTGTTGAGAGCTTTTGTCTTAAGGGCTCGATTGTAGAGTAGGGTGTGCAGAATGTGATTGTCGTACTTTCTTGCTCGAGTTCGACCTCGATTGTCACGATGATTACCACATCGGTTGGAGGTACAATCGCAATTGCCAGTGGATTAAACTCGGAGCGCACATAGACAAAGTCCACCGGGTGAATCGGGGCCCAGGCGTCTTTGAGCACTTCGAGCGCCATCATTACGACTTTGCCGATTAGGCGAGTCTCGATAGCTGTGTATTCTCGACCCTCGATCTTAACTTTGCCTGTTCCGTTTCCTCCGAATAGGCTGTCTACGATAGCGAAGACCAGCGGGGTTGATACGACAAGCAGGGCGTAGCCTTGCAGCGGAGGCATGCGGTAGATGTGCAGGCTGGAAGGAAGCGGCAGCTTCTTCATGAAGAGACCGAATTTTACGATCTCAATTCCGCCCACGTTGATAAAACACGAACGACCCAGGAACTTGGACAACTGTGTCCGGAACGACCTGGCGAAGCGGTCATGGATGAGCTCCATGGTCGGCATTCGCCCGCGGATGATTCGCTCCTGACTAGCCAAATCATACTTGCGAATACCTTCAACCTGCTGACTGTCAAACTCATCGGTTTCAATGTCACCGTCAGTTAGACCACGCAGCAGCGCGTTAATTTCATCCTGAGTTAGAACCTGGTTCATCCTTAAAACCTACTTAGCGAAGAAACCGCAGCGTTAATTACTGAATAATAAACTCCGTAAAATAAACTTGAAGTACGTCTTCTCCGCCGAGTGTGTCGTTTACAGCGTTAACAATCTCGCCGCGGAGTTTTTCTTTACCTTCGATACCTAGAATCTCGTTCGCCTTCTTGCTGCTGAGTACGCGAATAATTGCGTCTCTCACCTTCGGCACGTTATTCTCAATCGAAGGTGGTGGCTCCGGGTCGATGAACTCAAGCTGAATTGAAGCTTTGAGAAAACTTCCCTTAACCCCCAAATTGACGATGAAGACCTCAAGCGGGAAGATAGCTCCGGGCAACTCGCCCAATTCTTCTTCCTCTTCAAACTCCTCTTCATCCCCCTCATCATCTCCATGATCATCGCCACCGCCACTTAATGCGAAAAACGCGCCAGCTCCGGCGACGACGAGAATTAGCAGCACAACAACGATAATAATAATCAGTTTTGCGCTCGATTTACCGCCGCCTTCGCCGCCTTCGGTGCTTTCTGCTTCTTCTTCTGCCATCTGCTGCTCCGCTCTCAGTGCTGATTGCTGCTCCTAGTCAATCAGCTAAGTGCTTATAAATCAAGACTAAATTTGATGCCCCCAGCTGCCGACTAGCCCTAGGACGCCTCATTGCGCTCGGGAAATACGTAAATTTCCACCCTGCGGTTAAGATGCTTCTTCTCTTCGTCGCGGTTGTCCACAAGCGGTCGAGTGTCAGCATAACCAACAGCCGAAACTGACCGTTCGTCGACACCTGCGTCAATCATTTGTCGCGCGACACTAATTGCTCTGGCGCCGGACAACTCCCAATTCGACGGAAATCGATCGGTATTTATTGGTACATCATCCGTGTGTCCTGCGATGCGAATTCTGGACTTTTTGCCAATCAATCCTTTGGCTAGGGCAGACACTGCTTCAGCCGCCCTGAAGGAGAGCTCATCGCTGCCGGGCTGGAATGTGCTCCCTCCGAGCTTAATGACGCTGCCGTCCCCGCGTCGCTCGACTTCAAAATCAGAGGCAAAGGATACTTTGTCGCCTTCCTTCTCAAGCGGTTTGCCTAATGACTCCGTGAGCTGCCTAGTCGCAATGCCAGTGAATAGAGCGCCAGGAGATTGCTCAGGGGTTTGGTGCTCGCCCTGAGAGTCAGGGCTGGTTGTATGTGCCGCCGTACCATCGTTGCGAATGTCGCCGGCGGCCTCAGCGTTCTTTGATAGGGACGACATGGAGAGTCTTAGAACAAAGAGTGTCAAGAGAAGCGTCAGTAGATCCGAGAATGTAAGCATCCACGCGTTATCTGGAACGTTGTGTGGAGTTTTGGCTGCGCGCCGACGGGTTCTAACGCTCATCTCCCGTTACCCCCAAGCGGGTCTTGCTCAGAAATAATTAGGACCACTCTACGGTTTTCTGCTCGCCCATCCAATGTGTCATTCGAGGCCACGGGGGCGTATTCGCCTCGGCCGCTGGCCGAAATGTGGTCTTGCTCGACACCGAGATCGACGAAAAGCCTGAGGACCGAAGCCGCGCGAGCAATCGATAGCGCCCAGTTCGATGGAAACCGCTGAGTGCTAATCGGTTGATCGTCGGTATGTCCCTCCACCTCTACAAATAATCCCTTCTCCTTAATCAGCTCACCGATTCTTCGCAGTGCCGGTAAAACACCAGCTTTTAATCGGTCATCGCCGCTTCGAAATAGTTCCTCGCCTGGTAAGGTGATTACAAAGCGATTCGCTTCACGAATTACGTCAAAAGATGCCTGCTCAGCTGCGTCGCTGATTGCAGTGTACTTTGTCGAAAAGGTCAGCTCCGGAAAACCCTGAATCAATTCCGGAATTGGAATGTCGACTTGCGTCCCTGTCGGAGGTCTGTCGACAACTGTTGCAGCCTGCGTTCTTACGAAGTGTTTCGAGAGCGAACCGATAACATTTCGCTTCCTGGCAGTGTCCGGCACGGCAAGTGAATTAAGATACACGAAAAACGCGAGCAGTATCATTGAGAAGCTGGTGAATGACATCCCGAAAGCTTCGATAGTTTGCTCACCCGACCGTCTTCCGGCAGCAGCGGCCTTTTTTGTGCGATAAGATTCATATGCGGCTTCAAACGAGCTTTGGCCCTGCGAGTCGCTTTCTGAGTTTGCTGGATTTTGAGTAGAGTCACTGCTCATCGCGTTGAACTCAGTTGAATTCGGAACGGCGCAGCTCAGGTGCCAGAAAGCTAAGCATTCTTGCTTCGATCATGCGTGGATTTATTCCGCTGGCAACACCGGTTATCCCTTCAATTGTCATCTCCTTGACGAGGAACTCCTCTTCGCTTCTCGTTCGAAGTTTTCCGGCTATAGGGAGAAAAACTAAATTGGCAAACACCGCACCATAGAAAGTAGTCAAAAGAGCAACGGCCATTGCTGGGCCAATCTGGGAGGGGTCGTTCAAGTTTTGCAGCATTTGAACGAGCCCGATTAGAGTACCTATCAGCCCCATAGCCGGCGCTATCGAACCCATAGTTTGAAACAGTTGAGCGCCTCTTCGATGACGTTCTTCGAGAAAGGATAGTTCGATTTCGAGAATTTGCCTGATCTCTTCTTTGTCCGTGCCGTCGACAATGAGTTCAATGCACTTCCTGAGAAAGTCGTCAGGCTCACTATAGACTTCGCCCTCGATCGCCAGACTGCCGTCTGCCCGCACTTTGCGTGAAAGGTCGATGATTTTTCTCACACGCTGCACTTCGGATTTAGTGTCAGGAAAAAAGGCTGTTTTCAGTCCGGAAACGGCGCGCACAAAATCATCGAGTGGGAAGTTGATTAATGTGGCGCCGATAGTGCCACCGAGCACGATCAACAGCGCTTTGCCGTCGACGAAAGATTCGATTCCGCCGCCGAGATAGATCGCGAGAAATACGAGTCCGAAGGCAGCAACTGCGCCGGCAATTGTTCCATAGTCGAGCCGACGCGGGTTGAAGGACTGTCTGGCTAGTGCGCTGCTGAAAAAATCTGCCACAATAAAACCTAGTTTTGCAGTAGGGAATATAAAAACTGCCTTACAGCTTAGATGCAGCGGAGATCGATGAAGAATCAGGAGCTTAAGACTTAGGGTGCGATAAGCCGGCCGACGGGGCGAAAATCACCGCTAGAGCATTAAAATCACTAAAATACTCAAAGTGTCGAAGCAGAAATGGTAGAAAATTAGCGGAGTCAGTCGTTCGCCATTTGCGATGTAACCAATGACAAATCCTGTGCCGATGCAGCCTAGAGCAAGTGCCGCGGTTAGACCCCAAGTTGGGTAATGGGCGATGCCGAAAATGCCGGCACTCGATACGGCGGCGAGAATATCCCTGGCGCGCTGTGATCTCAGCAGCCTCCAGCGGCGGATAACGCTCACTAGCAGTCCCCTGAAAAGAAACTCTTCCGTAACTGCAGCCCAGGCGGCAAGAAAGACGACAACGCCGCCTGCGTGAATTGCGAACAATATGGGATTGGTCTCTGCCGTTTGTTCGAGTGGAACGGCTGTAGTGAGGATGTCGTGGCGCTCTACGAACATTGAAGGATTGAGCGCGATCAGTATCGCCGCAGGAACGCAGCCCAGCGCAAAAGCAGTATGCGTCAAGCTAAGCGATTCTCTCCAGTCAACCGTGGGGCGATAATCGAGCTTTAGCCAGCGCCTCATCAGGATTGCCAGAATCGTACAGACGGCAAAGCTCAATGTTGGAAGGTCGACGGAGGTCGACGGAGATAAATGCTGGAGCAGGGTAAGTGCGACGGGGGTAATGGCAATGATCAGCGAAGCTACGAGAGCCGGCGTGCTGATCGCAGGTTCACAAAGTGTAGTAGTTTCGACCTTGAGAGTAGTAAAAAGTCTTTCCCATCTAGCGGAGCCTAGAAAGCGGTGCATTAAAGAGGAATGGCGCGAGTCAGAAACGGGAGCGCTCATTCGGCAGCCGGGACAGACTGTGGCTTCTGGTAGCCTTTAATCAGGGAACGGGAAGGCACGCCGTCTTTTAGCAGCTGAGCGCCGGCAAAATCTGAATTAATCCGTACTTCGACAGTGCTTGAAGTAATCCACTTGTTCATGTGTCCCAGCTTGGACTGCTTTCCAAGCTCGAGTGAGCGAACATTTTTTCTTTCTTCGCTCAGCTCCGAGTAATATGGAACGATCAACAGTCTTACTATTTGCCTGCCCTGGGGCTTATCATCGGTCAGCAGTGATTGATCGATCGAAGCACGGTCGAGCCGCACAGAAGTTAGAATTTTGAAAAGCCGCTCCCCGCCGTCCCGCAATTCTCGAGTGCCGCTCGCAACTTGGATGTTCAGCTTGGAAGGCTCTAACTGGCTGCTGGAAATCTCAAGCATAGATCGCGGTACTTCAAAACCGATAAGTCCTTGTTCACCAAATACAGACTTAAATAAAGTTTTGCTTTCTTGCTGGAAGGTCGCCATCGCCTCAGGATTGTTCGAGCTGTATGACTGCTCGTGCATGTCCCATAGTGTGGTCCCGTATTTTAGAACTGTCGGCGCATCGATAACAGTTGCCCCGGCCCATTTTTCTCCGAACTCTGTATTCGCTTCGTTACCGCTCAGCCAAACCAGCTTCGGTTTTTCCTGTTTGGGGGCAGGGTCAGTCACGCTCTTCATCGCGGGAAGCAGCAGCATATATGCGAACATCCCGACAATCGGCAGCAGCACGGTAATCAGAAAAATTGTCAGGGCGATCGGAAAAGAGCGTTTGGCAGGTCTAATAGTGGAATTACGCATCGACGACCCAAATTGGCTGGGTCTCTGCTGAGATCCTGGGCGGGAAGGGCGCTGTGATGGGTCGGGAATCTTCCAGTCGCCTGCCATGTTGCTCTGTAAGGTCCTATCAGCTAACAGTTCGTTGTCGATTCATCTTGCGGCAAGTTTTAGGTTAGAGCACTGAGTACCCTTAACACAATGCTTCCCGCAAGAATGAAGAGAGGGTCGGCTTCTGTGAGAGATTTCTTTAATGTTTTCAGAGACTTTAGGGTGTAGGCTATGAATTCTTTAGGTATTTACGGCATTGGCAACGCAATCATGGACCTTCAGATTAAGGTTTCGGAGGAATCGATCAGCGAATTAGGCCTGGATAAAGGCGGAATGCAGCTAGTGGATACTGCCGAGCAAAAGCGGCTGGTCGAGCACTTCCACGGACAGGAGTTGATTCAGCGTAGTGGAGGCTCCGCCGCGAACACTATTATTGCCTTAGCGCAGCTCGATGTTCCCGTCGCCTATGGCTGCGTCGTTGGTCCTGACGCTTTCGGATCTTTTTATGCGGACGAGATGAAGCAACTAGGCGTGGAACTGCATAACGAGGGTGCAGGTGAGGCGACAGGGACATGTTTCATCCTTATTACTCCTGATGCCGAGCGTACAATGAATACCAACCTCGGGTCGAGTGCGCTGTTTGGCCCGCAGCATGTAAGCCTCGAACACATTGAACGTGCAGACTGGATTTACATCGAAGGCTATCTTCTGTCTTCCGATAGCGGCCGGGAAGCTGCGCTGAAAGCAGCTAAGCATGCAAAGTCCTGTGGAACAAAGGTAGCATTTACATTCTCAGATGCATTTATCGTGAACTGCTTCAGAGAGCCTCTTGAGCAAATTGTTGCGTGCTCGGATCTGATTTTTGCAAATAAAGTGGAATCGCAGGCGTTCACCGGCAAAGACACTGAAGATGAAATATTTCAAGCTTTAACAGCAGCAGCTCCAAATGCAGTGATGACTCTACACGAGAGGGGAGCGCGCGCCGTTTGGCAGGGGAAAGAATGTTTTGTGCCGGCTTTCGAAACCAAGGCGGTCGACACTACCGGAGCGGGAGACATGTTCGCTGCGGGATTTCTCTACGGGATTCAAAAGGGTCTTTCGACCGAGCAGTCTGTGCGAGTGGCGAACTTTCTCGCTAGCAAAGTAGTCGCCCAGTTAGGGGCGCGACTCGACGCTGACGTGCAGCGTTTGCTCGAAATTAACGACCTGACTCCGGCAGCGGCTTAATCGTATACAAGCTCGGTTCTGCCCCGAGAAACTACATACATGACACTAGGCGCCGCCTGGAAGACAGTTTGATCCGGATTCTTGCTTTTCCATCTTGGGAAGTATGAATAGTTAACAATGACGGGCCCAGAATAGTCGAAAGTAATTTTCGTATTCGAGATTGCCGCGGCCTCAACTGGTTTAATGCTGTCCAGTGTACTCTGAGGCGCGCTCAAGAATCTGCTCAGCCCGTCGAATAGATCGCTTTCAAATGAATAGGCGCCTAGCTGAAAATGGGAGTCAGTCTCATACATAACAATACCCGCTTCCTGACTTGAGCTAGCTATCCAAAAGTTTGGCTCGCCCTGAAAATCGCTGACTTTACCTATTACCATTAATGACTTTCCCGGGCGCATCCATGGGCTAATCTCGGTCTTTCTTCTGCGTGCGCTGCCCCGCACGCTCAGAATAAAACCGCCAATCTGCTCGCGCTCAACAGCGCTCAATTGCTGATAATCCTTGTCTGTCGTTATTACCGGAATATGAATTGACGAATCGGATTTATACCATTCTTCCGAGAACTCTCTGAAAGAAATGCCGCCTAGATTCACGAACAGGTAGGGCTTGGCTCGCACAGCTCGAATCTTCGGAGCAGGACTTTTTAGTCTGAACACAGCAAACGGCGCGGCTTCAAAAACTTGCTCTGCGAGATCTGCGTCGAGTCTGCGCAAGGCGTCTTTATACTGAACGCTTGTAGCAATAACATACTCAATACTCCAAAGCCTTAGTCTGTGAATGATGCCTTCTAGCGAGACGAACGGGTTGTGTTCGTGAAAGTAGATGCTCAAGCGGTCTCGTCCCCACTTAATGCTGTCGCTGTGGTAGCCGAGGGTGGCCGGGAAAAATCCGGCAGAGTATGAAGACTCCGCCAGGAGGCCGGGAATGACTTCCACCCCTACTTCTTTAGGTATGAGAGAGCTGAAAAAATGCGGGGAGCCAAGGAGATCGTTGTTGTAATGCGGCATTTCTGAGGCGACTCGACCATTGATCGGCTGACCTTTTAGGAATTCGATAATTTTATAACCGGCAGAGTAAGCCTTGGTTTCACTTATAGGTACAGGGCTTGCCGGAAAGCGATGATGCGCACAAGCGTCCTGCGCAGCTCTGAAAATCGGAGCGTACGGACCCTTTGTTGTGATCGGCGGGGAATAGTCTTGAATAAAAATAATGACCAATGACCATGCGATCAGCAGCGACAAAATAGTGGATAAGCATGTGCGAGGCAAGCTGCTCCTTAGTTGCTGCAATTCCTCCAAGAGAAAAGTGAGTCCATACGAGGCAAGCAGCAGCATGATGCCAAAAAGCGGCATTACGAACCGGTAATAGTGTATCGGGAGGTCTACGAACTGAGGCAGAACATTGCGCGGTAGAATTAAAAGTAAAACAACAAAAATCGACGGCAACGCGTATTGTTGCTTTCGAACCAAAACAATGATTGCGGTCAGTGTGCAAACCGCCAGTAATAGAGCTGGAACCGGCAGGCGCAGAAGAGTAGCGGCAGAAAAGTCACGAACGCACTCAAGCATGAATTGACTGCCGGGGAGCAGCGAAATAAGCGGATCGTCCCACAAGATGCTAAGCAGTCTACCCGACGTAAACTCTAAATTCGATACGAAACCTATCCACCAAGGGAGGGTAAGAAGTAAGGCGAGTGAAGCAACTACGAGCGATGGTTTAGCGCCTTCTCGGCCATGGACAATAGAGTAGGTAAATAGTAGCCCGAACGCGAAGATTGTTGACAGCGTATGCGTCAATATAAGGACAGCCAGAACAGCGGTGGACAAAGCAACGCTAAGGCTAGACTGCTCCCTTCGAGACTTTTCGACCAGTCCCAGTAGGAGCAGTATCAAAACTGTACCAACGAAGCCGTTTATAGTGCCGTGTGTAAGGCTGCCGTGGATCCCGAATGGACCGCTCAAATTGTTGCTCGGACTCAAGAGAAAGAAAGAGCCGAATAGCAGCGAGATCGTCGCTGCCGTGTCACCAAAAAATATTCGAGTTGAATACCGAAGAGTCGCCAAGAACAGAAAAGGCAGCACTATAATGATAGTGTGAAATCCGGCCGATACGCTGATCAGCCCACCTGTTAAAACTGTTGGTGCGGCGGCTAGAATATAAGTGAAAGGTCCGTAAAAAGTGAATGCCGGATATCCAGCGAACCATGCTCGATCATAGCCGGTAATATGGCCCTCGCGCAGAAAGGATGCCATCAGCTCTACCAGGTGATACTGGGGCTCCATGTCCCATCCGCTCACATACTGGGTCGAAAAGAATGCTCTAAGGACAATCAACGTGGGGATAGTGGCGGCTGCGAGTAAAGTATACTCGATGTACTTCCACTGTTCGCGTTCCGACAAGTTTCTTAGTGCTCTCATTGAAATGTCTGGTTCGATTTACGCTTTGCTTACCCTAAACTAGGATATTGTAAGTCTGGTGTCAGTCGCATATTTCTTCGGACAGGTCAGCATGTTAGGATTTCAGAGTTTTCATACGGGCTGAAAGTAGAGCGAAGATGACATTTCGGGCATTATTCCTAGCAGTTTTGATGCTTTTGACAGCAGGTACGGAGGTGTGCGCTGCTCCCTGGACAGAGGATAACTCCCGCTGGAACATGAATCTTAGCCCCGACGGGTCTCGGCCGGCGAGGTATTTTGGAGAGTGGCCCGGACATAGCTACTTTCCGTCCCCCGAGGACTGGCGTGATGTTCCTGTCTATCATGTCATGCTTGACCGATTCTCGGATGGAGATCCTCGCAACAATGACGGCAAGTTCGGCGGCTATAACCTATACGCCCCGACGATGCGCCAGGGCGGTGATTTGCTGGGACTTACCAATAAGCTCGACTACATCAAGGGACTTGGCTTCAAAGCAATTTGGATTTCCGCGGTTTTCCAAAATGCTCACAACGATTACCACGGTTATGGGCCGATTGATTATACGCTGATTGACGATCGACTAGGCACGCTTAGAGATATGCGAGAGCTGACATCGCAGGCACATAAGCGGGGTCTGTACGTTATCGTCGATGTTGTTGTTAACCATTTGAACAACTTCTTTCACACGAAGGGAAACCGCGATAAGCCGGCACCGTTTCGCTTTCACGATGCGGAGTATGAACTCGAATGGTACGACGAAACTAAGCAGTATGCTGATTTTCATATTGTTAATGATTTTTCACCCGAGGGTAAATATTGTTCGATCTATAACAATCAGGGCTTGATAGTCGACGATCCCGGAGAAGGATCTTTTTGGGAAAGTGACTTCCATCACAACGGTGATCTTTCAGATTGGACGGATCCTTGGAGCCGTCATCTTGGAGAGGTGTATGGTTTTCTAGATGACCTCAGGACAACTCATCCGAGGGTGCAAAACAAGATTATTGCGATGACTCGTGCGATGATTGCATCCACGGATATCGATGGTATTCGGATGGACTCGCCTATGCTGGTGCCGCTGTGCTTT
>JAUIIP010000044.1 GCA_030431555.1 bacterium | reverse complement strand
CTTGGCGTTGTGACGGCGAGCTATTTCAGCTGTCCTGTCCGTGCTCTCCATGTCGACAACGATCTTGTCGTCAATCCAGCGGATGCTTTCGAGAAGACGGTCCAGAGTCGCTTCGGAATTTCTAGTGTGGGTTATGCTGGATATGTTCACAGTGCCGCCAGGTCTCCATCGACTGAATGCTTGCCGCCCCAACGGCGCATGAAAATTTCGCGCGAAGGGACATCTAGTTCTATTCGACCTTCCGTCATCGACTCGAAGTGAAGCGAGTATTCACCGGTGAAGCAGACGGTCCGCACACCGTGCTGACCGGCTCGGAGGCAAAAATCGATATCTTCAAGCCCAAATGGATAAGACTCATCTAGTCCTCCCAAACGCTCAAACACCGAGCGCCGAATCAACATACAAGCTCCAGTAACGGCCTGAAAGGCGCGCATCGACATGGCGCACTGCTCGGGGATCTTGCCGCGGGACTGGTGATACGGGCCGCTTTCACCTGCTCCGAAAACCACCCCTGCGTGTTGAATAGTTCCGTCAGGAAAAAGCAGTCCTGCACCACAAATTCCGATGCGCTCCTCTGTCAGACTATCCAACATTCCACGAAGCGTCTGCGGCAGCAGCAGCACGTCGTTGTTGAGCAAAAGAATAAAAGTTGATTTCGAACACTTAGCCGCTGCATTGCAGGAGGCGGCGAATCCCTGCGGAGTATCAAACCTTATCAAATCGAGCGAATCGTCGACGAAGTCCGTTTCGCAGTAGGGGTGCTCGGAGCTATTGTCTACTACCGTTATGTTTGTCTCAACCGCGCAGGTTCTGGCAGAATGCGCCGCCATCTCTACGCACGTGCGTAGTAAGCCGAGAAGTCCTTTTGATACGACTATAATCTGAAGCTGTTCCATCAGTGCAAATACTCCAGCGGACCGCGAAGCAGCTCCCGCAAGCGCTGCTTTTGAAGAGAGGCGCGATAGTTGTAGGCCGTTGCCAAAGCTCTTTGACGCATCGCGAATCGCTCTGCGTGAGTCTCGGGGCAAGTCAGTTCACTGAGTGCGGACGGCATCCGAGCGCATTCAGTCACTATACAGTTTGCTTCGTTCTCTAAGTACTCCATTCCGCCTAGAACCGGCACGCTTACAACGATGCAGCCGGCTGCCATCGCCTCTAGCGCAGGCAGCCCAAACCACTCGCCCTCTGAGGTCGCCAGATAATAAGAACTAGTTTGCATGACTTGAGCCACCTGCTGCTCGTTCATTTCTTCAATTGCGCAGTACTCGATGTCGGGATTCTCCGCTTTCGTGCGCTCGACAATATCCAGACCTCGCCTCGACATATAACATGCCGTTGCTTCACGCTTTGGAGTACCGGCGTAGAAAAAGCAATCAGAAACAGAAATGCCGATTTCGGTAGGCTCCACTCCGCGAGCGCGCATGTAGCTGCTCGCCTGAGCCCAACAGCTCAAATGCCGCACCGACTTGTCGGCGAGAATCGGATCGATCAGAGGATCTGTGCCGTTGCAATGGAAAATCAAGTCTTGCGATAGATGACTAAGCCGCTCGTAGTCGTGCGGCAGCGAGAACATGACTCTATCGTGTGGCTCCAGATTCTGTTGCGCCCATTCACTGGATACAACAGGAACGGACGAAGCAAACCACTGCGGGGCAAGCGCTCCGGGCGTCGCGACAACACAGGGCACTCCTAAGTCGTTAAGCATCTCAGCAAGTTGAAAACCGACCTTGATGCCGCCGAATATCGATTTATCAGGTATGAAATAATAGAGCATAGGTGTCCGGGTTCAGTTAACTCGAAACCTGCGCAACTCTAGCAGCAGTTTCAGAAACAGCGCAAAAGCCCTGCCGTAGTGGATCTTTGCATACAGCAGACGTGCTTCATTCAATACTTGGTGACGAAGGGCTAGGGCAATATCGGCCCCCTCCTGCGCCCTATGCTCTACGAGGTGGTCAATCTGCCGCAGCTCTACGCCATGCCGGCTGAGCTGCCAGCCAAACTCAACATCTTCCATGTAGACGAAGTAACGCGAATCAAATCCCCCCACTTCTTCAAATAGAGTCTTTGAGATAAACAGACAAGTGCCGAGCGGCCAGTGCCAACTGTGGTCATGGTAATCGGGAAAGGTCTTAAGCCAGTTCGCTGTCTTGAAACTAATGCTGTTTGTCTCCAGGATGTCGGCAAGCAGCTTTTTTCGGGAATAACCCGGCTGCCTGCCGCTAAGCCGATCTTCACCTTGAGTAAAACCGGGGACAAAACAGGCATGTGAGTTCTCTGCATACGCAGCATCGGCTTTTTGAAACAGCTCTCCATCGACAAAGCAGTCTGGATTTAAAAAGCAAAGTAGGTCGCCGCCTGCCTCGGCGGCACCTAAGTTCGCGGCCGCGCCAAATCCGGTGTTACTTGCATTCTTAATGACCTTTGCGCCGCCGCCGGCCGCAACGGCACGACTATCGTCAATCGAGGCATTATCCACGACCACTATCTCTGCCTTGCAGCTCGCGCGCACTCGCTCTAGGCAGGCGCCAAGAGTTTGTGAAGAGTTGTGCGAAACGATTACAACCGTTAATGACATTGCAGCATAAATCGTCGTTGAAGTTGACCCGCGCGAATCAGCAACTTCCGAGGTAGGTTTTGTCGGCTAAAAGCCGCCTTGCGCAAGGCTTTCATTCTATGCGCGGTTTCAGCCTCCGGCCCATTGCAAAAATTACTGAAATGCAGAATTGCCGCCCCCTCCCGCGGAAACCCCTCGTCCCAATGTTCACAGTGGTTCCAACACCAAGGCAATTCTCGCACGGAGCCCGGATGGATGCTGTTGGCCCAGCACTGGAAGTAGTCCTGGTCCGCTATCATGTGCTCAAGAACCTGATGCTCCGTGTGGGACTCCGAAATCTTCTCCAACGACCAACGCACAAATCGCTCGAATGCCCCGCGCGTCCCGAAAACTACGCCGCTGTTGTAAAAGCGAAAATCAGCCAGGTCGGGCACCTTAGCATGTGGGTCGATGAACCGCAGGCCGTAATCACGGTAATGCCTAAGGAAATCTTCTCGCGACATGCTAGAGCCGCTAATAGTCGTTTGCTCAACTGCGGCAAAGTCGTGGTGTCCCAACAGATTCTCAACATCTGCCGAGCTCAGTCGCCGCACCAGCATTGCGTCTGCGTCAAGCTGAAGAATATATGGGGAGGAGCTCCAGCTCAGACACTCCCTAAGGAGATCGAATTTCTTAAGGAATCTTTGAGCACGGTGCGTGTGCGTAGGACGAGACAGGCGATTGACGCTAAGTCTTCCGTGAGACCGAAACGGAAAGTGCTTCGGCTCATCACAACCAATAACAACTTCGAAGTCACTTAGCTCAAGCAGCGATTTAACTGCTTCTGCAGCGACCTGATAGTACTCGGGTGCTCCCTGGACTAAAATACAGGCAGAGACCACAGCACCTCCGTTAAGTTTCAATACTCGTAGCTGCCGGGAATTATCCATAGAGCAGCCCAGGCAGAACAGCCGATTAATGTTAGCACAACTGTCCGGTAGAATACATTTCGCCAACACCGACCAAGCGCCAAGCTGCCGCCGACAGACAGCACGCCGACCGCCGGCAGCGACAGGAAGAGTAGTCGTCCTTGAGAACCAAGCAGAACACTTGTCCAAGCTGCGACTGCAGCAATATTGGTACAAAACATCGTCAGCAAAAAGATCCCGGTACGACGCCAACCATCAGTCGCCCTGACAAACTGCGAAATCGCCACGAGCGCCAGCAGCAAAGCGCTTAGAATATAAAAGCCGAGATAGGCTGCATCTGGATAAATAATATTAAAACCGCCGAAGACGCCCCAAAAGGACTTTACAAAGCCGTCCCATTCCTGAAGCAGCGCAAAAGCTGAAAATTCGCTGCGTCTGTTGCCGGCTAGAGCAGAGTGAATACCGGTAGCCGTCAGGGATTCGTATAGCAGCCAGTTGCGCAGGAACCACCAAGCGCTAACCGCAGCAGCAGCTGCGAGCAGTGCGCCGCCGTTTCGAACAAAGCGAGGAAGGCTTTCGCTCTTTAGCATTAAGTAAACAAGCAGGGGGACGAGCAGTACCAGGCCCGAAAGCTTACTTAGCACTGCCGCACCAGCGATCGCTCCAGCCTTAATCGCCCATCGGAAATCAACCGGCTGTTTTCTTGTGCGGACCACGAAGTAAACGAGAAGCGCGGACAAGAAGTTTAGCAAGCAGTCGTTATTGACCGACGAATGAATGAACAAAAACATCGGATTAAATGCTGCCAGTGCCGCTGCGAAATACTCCGTACCCGCGGGCTCAGGCAAAAGACTCCGCATGCTGTATAAAGTACAAAGCACAACACCCAGGCCAAGCAGCACTGAGAATAATCGAACAGACCAGACCGCTGCTTCGGTCCCCAGACTTCTCTCTGGCAGCTTGCTGCGCGCAATGAACATGTTTTTCGCTCCGGGAAGGTCAGCCCGTCCAACTATGAAGCCCGGGCGCATCTCGAAATACGGCCCCGCCTGCGAGGTATCGAACGGATAAATGATAGCCGCAGTAATTAGGTAATACAGCGGTGCCTGTGTCACCTGCTGAAGAGCTATCGTGCGCTCATTCAAATCTGCACGCGGGAGTGACTGCTGCTGCTTGATGAGCAGCGATACGGCAAAGTGCCGTGCCTCATCCGAAGCTTCCAGCAGCGGAGTAGCCCGGGCAAAGGCGAGAGCTAGACAGAGATAGAGAGTGGCTACAAAAGCTGTTTTCATTCAGGCATCGCAAAGGTATAGAAAACTACGCTACGACAAAATCTCTCATTTTGCAGCGCTCTCTTCGTTTTTTCTTGCTTGCCCAGTTTTTCCGAGATCTACTTAAGGAATGGAAGCCAAAACCCCGCCCGTCCTGACGCTTGAGGAGCGAGTCGCCCGACTGGAAGGCGCGCTCGGCTGGTCGCACGAAAAAGTTCCCCTCGGCGACTCGATGTTCTACTCCGGCGGAGCCTTGGGTCTTTTCAGCTTAGCTCTGTGCTATGTCGGCCTGGGAACACCGAACCACTACTATCAGTTCGTCTTTGCCGCGATAACCATTGCTCTGGCGTATCACCAAGGCTGGTTTGCACTGCCGAAGAAGACGCACCACTGGGCGCTCGCGCTGGTGAACGTGGTCGTGTTGGCAATGCTTTATAAGCTTGTGATCGGAAGCGGCGTGGTAGAGCCGTTCTTTTGGGCGAAGGTGCCGGTAATAAATTCTGCGGAAGGCGGTTTTTCGATGCTGCCAAAGGCAAATGTCACCTGGCAGAAAACCGCACTCGCGGCCTGGTCGATAGATCTTACGATTGTTCAAACTTTCCTGCTGCTGGTTACGCTCGTTGGTGCTCTGTTTGAATTTCAGCCTTTCGCCTCATTAACAGCCTTTTTTCTGGTCATCGTCTCGCTGCCTGCTCTTGTCGACTTCAACTGGCACTGGGTATTCCCGGCGATCATTTCAGCAGCAATCAGCCTCTACCTCCAGTCAGCCGACTCTAACGCCGAGCCGTAAACGCTTAGTTCGCTTAGTAAAGGCGACGGTGCTGCGCCACGGAAAACCATGCCCCGGCTGCGGTTATTCAGCTTTTTTGGAGTTTTCTTCAAGAAGTGTCGATACGTACGTCGATATGGCCGGCGACAAAGTTGCAGAAAGAAAGTTCTATCAGGGGATAGGCCGCTACCACACGCTGGTAGTCGGCCGCGACAACCCGATTCTGCCGCAGCTTAGAACTGCACTTAAATCGATTGGCATGCTCGACGTCTTCCCGGCCGAGTCCTACAGCGCCGCAATCGTCGCCGCTCAGGTTAGAAACTACACTCATGTCTTATTCGATACCGCCGAGAGCGATATGCCCGCGCTGACTTTCGTCCAAGCTATGCTCAAAATTCGCAAGGATGCGGTGCTGGTGGCTCTTTCGAATGATCCCGCTGTGGACAACGTGTTCGATTTGATTAGAGCAGGAGCGCGGGGCTTCCTTGTGCCGCCTCCGACCATCGGCTCAGTCGAATCCGTTCTAATTTCAGCTACGAGCGGCCCTCCGTTTAGCGAGGCGATTCTTCGCGCTAAAGACCGGAATCAGCTGTTTGCGGACATGATTCTCGATTTACTCTACCGCGCCGCGATACTAAAGCGCCGCGCACTCGACAACCCTGAGACGGAACCGGTTTTCTACAGAACATGGCGCGCACTCATCGCCACTGTAGATATGGCGAAAATGTTTTGCGAAGACAGCGTAGATCATCTCACCAGAAGCATCGTCCATTCTTGCATCGCGCGGGCTGACGACGAGAACAAGTCAAGACTCGGCAAAGTGCGCTCTTCCTTGACCAAGAAGCGGACAACAACTGACTCTTAAGCAGAATGATTTCTGTTAAAAATTACGAACCACTAATTCGGAAATTTTACCGCGCTTGCTCGCATTAGAATTTACGGCACGAGCGGCAAGCACGCTGTCAATATTGAAGTCGCTGTATTCTTCTCGCACCAGGTCAGTGTCGGAGTTTGACAGCAGGAACTTTGCGCCGCGCTCGCTGATTCGCTCGCAAAACTCTCTGAGGCGCAGCTGACTGCCTGTGCTAAACCCGTCCTTATAATAACTTGTAAAAGATGCGGTCGTGCTGAGTGGTACATACGGCGGATCGAGATAGACAAAGTCGCCGTGCTGGAGCTCCTCTTCGATGGCTTCGAACGAACCGCGCCGGATATCCGCGTGTCTTAGCAGCTCTCGACATGCGAGCAGGTTCTCCTCATCTATAATCCTCGGCCTCACGTAGCGCCCGAAGGGAACATTAAAATGTCCTTTGCTGTTAACCCGATACAATCCGTTGAAGCAGGTTCGGTTTAAAAAGATAAAGCGGGCCGCGCGCTGTGCCGCCGGGCGCTGGGGGAAAGCCGGGTCACGGTCCCAGCTTCTTATCTCGTAGTAATACTCTTCACTGTTCTCGTGCCGCGACAGCTCGTCTATTACCGCCTCCAGGTCGTCGCGAACACACAGATAAACGTTAATCAACTCCTCGTTGATGTCACTTAAGACTGCGCTCTTCGGCCGCAAGCTAAAAAACAGCGCACCTGCGCCGACGAAAGGCTCATAGTAGCGCTTAAAGCGCTCGGGCATTCGCGTTCTTAGTTCGTTAACAAGCTGGCGCTTTCCGCCTGCCCATTTCAGAAATGGTTTAGCCATCGAAACTTCTACTTCGAGCGGTCGAAAATTAAGTGCAATGGAGAAAATCAGCACTGGAAATACTATCCCAGAAGAGCTGCTAGTGCAGCAAGCCGGGATGCGTCCTCAATTTATCGCACCCCACTCCGAGTTCCTGCGACCGCTCAGTGCACAGCCCGAAGTCTCTGGAAACAGCCGCCGCTGGGGTGATGCGACGCTTAGAGTGCAGCGAGCAGCCGTTAACAGCTTACTCGAAGAAGCCGCCGGCCTCGGAATGCCTCGCGACCTCACCGCGCTTATGCTCGCTACGGCCCGAGTTGAGTCCGGGTTTAACCCCGACGCAGCGGCGGGTTCAAGCTCTGCCGGCGGCCTGGGCCAATTCATCGATGCAACTGCTAGGGCGTACGGGCTAGATCACGGGAAGAAGTTTTCACTGAGCGACGCGGCAAGAGCTCTTAGCCGCCACACGATGGATAACTACAAACGGGCAATGCGACTTTGCGCCGGAAAGACTCGCGGCTGCGTGCTGGAACATACGTACGCGCTGCATCATGACGGGCCTGGCCTCAAGCACGGAGGCCTTGAGCTTGCGCGCTCGCGCGTGCTCCCGTGGGCGAAGCGTTTTGAGAGTTGGCTTGGAAGCGCTCAAACTGCGCCTTAGTAGAGAGGTCTTTGGCCGCTAGGTCCTCTTCCAGCCAGCCGGCCATATGCACACGGCACAGCTCGCTTAAGCAGTCGATAAACTCCGCTCGGGTGTTAACGCAGGGGACGTAATTATACTGTTTGCCGCCGGCTTCCATGAAATAACCCCGGTTTTCTTGGTCGATCTCTTCAAGCGTCTCCAAGCAGTCACCGGTAAAACCCGGGCACATTATATCTACTGAAGAGATTCCTTCACCGGGCAAAGACTTGAGGGTCGCGTCTGTGTACGGCTTTATCCACTCCTCTTTACCGAACAGCGACTGGAAAGTGACTATATAATCATCAGGGCTGATGCCGAGCTTTTCAGACACGAGTCGCGCTGTTTTTTGGCAATGGCAGTGATAAGGATCCCCACCGCTAAAATAGCGCTTTGGTATTCCGTGAAACGACATTACTAGCTTCTCTGCACGACCATTCGCTTCCCAGGATTCGCGAATATTGCCGGCAACGGCGTCGATATAAAGCGGATGGTCGTGGTAGCAGCTGACCATTCGAAACTCCGGGACCCAGCGCCAGTTTTGCAGCTCTTTAGTAACAGCATCAAAAACGGAACCCGTCGTCGTTCCCGAATACTGCGGATATAAGGGTAGGACCAACAGCTTGCGCATTCCTTTCTGCTGAAGCTCTTCGAGCGCAGCAGCAACCGAGGGATTACCGTAAGTCATTCCGAGCGCGACGTTAACTCGCTGCCCGCATTCTGCACGCAGTTTTTCCTGCAGCATGTCGCGCTGAGCTTCGCTGGTAAGCAGCAGCGGTGAGCCCTTCTCGGTCCAAACCGCCTCATAAGCCTCCGCTGATTTTTTAGGCCGAGTAGTCAGAATGAACAAATTGAGAATTATCTGCCATTTCCATTTGGGCAGTTCGATCACTCGGGGATCGCTCAAAAACTGGCGCAAATAGGGGCGCAGAGCCGAAGCAGTCGGCGCCTCGGGTGTTCCCAAATTAACCAACAACACTCCGAGCGAACTTTTGTCCCCGTGCTGATAATGTTCCAGTCCTTTATATTCGCTTGTCATGCGCCTCGCCTGTCGTTCTAAAATTCAATTGACTTTCTAATCTTCGCCGATAAGCCGAACAGTTCTTTGCTATCGCCTCAGCCAGCCGCTCGGCTTGCTCAGCCGAACTCTGCCAGCCGAAAGAAACTCGAACTGTCGAAAGCGCTTCTGCGGTGCTAAGTCCCAGCGCCAGCATCACCCGTGACGGGTCGGCAGTTTGCGAGCTGCAAGCCGAGCCGGAGGATATGTACACTTCTTGCTCTGCCAACTCGGCCACAAGCTCCTGCGCCATAACTCCAGGCAAAGTCACACCGGAAGTGTTCGGCAGGCGCGAGGCCGCGCCGCCAACAAAACTGCACTGCGCAAATAATTGCTTCAGCTTCTCTTCAAACAGATCGCGAATATGCTGAATACGCTGCGCTTCGCCGGAGCGTAGCTGTTCAGCAGCAAGTCGCGCCGCGGCACCGAAGCCCGCAATCAAGGCTACCGCCTGCGTTCCACCGCGCCGACCGTGCTCCTGCCCACCCGCCGGAGCAACCGGCAGCCACTCTGCAGACTGACCGACAACAAGTGCGCCGACTCCCTTGGGTCCGCCAATTTTATGCCCGGACAAACTGAGTAAATCTAAACCCAGCTCCTTAAAATCGACGGGGATGCGCCCGACTGCTTGAGTGGCGTCGCTGTGCACGACTGCTCCGCAGCGCTTTCCAGCCTCGACCGTTTCGCTTAAGTCGTAAATAATTCCTGATTCGTTGTTTGCTAACATCAGGCTAGCAACGGCGGTGTTTGGCGAGAGCGCTGAGGGTATCTTCTCTGGTTTCAGCTCGAGAATGTCGCGCTTAATTAGCGGACCGGCGGCAAACTGAGCAGCTTCTCTGACCGCCGGGTGCTCCACGTCGGAGTAGACTATCTGACTGCGCTGCGGCCTGGCTGCAAGTGCTCCAAGCAATGCATGACTGCAAGATTCGCTGCCCCCGCTGAGAAACACTATTTCATCCGGGCTGGCGCCAACGAGGGCCGCAACCTGCTCCCGGGCAGCCTCAATTGCCCGGCGAGCTTCGAGCGGCATCTTCCCGGAATCGTGGGAGGGATTGGCGAAATTACGCGAAAGAAAAGGCTCCATCGCCCGACGAACTTCCTCAGGAAGGGGCGAGGTCGCATTGTAGTCGGCATAGATCATTCGAGCTCTCCAGAGCGCAAACTCTACCCTCAAAGCGAGCTGAAAAAAAGACGAGAGGCTACGGTTTTGCCTATTTCTCTACTGAAAGGTACGATAAGACTATGCCCTGGTCAGCACTTACACGCTAAAGCTTCAGCGCTTATGGGATTTTTCGACACAATCATCGCCCTGGCACTTGCAGTTGTCGGCTCGTTCGCGTTCTGTTTTTTAGGCTGGACTCTGGTGCTGCCGCTTCTTTCTTCTTTTGGATTTAGCAAACATAAGCGCCTGCGCACTAAACCTCGCGGCAAACACCGCAAGCGCGTCAGCAAGATCGACAAGTACCTGGAAAACGAACGCTACGACCTCGCATTAAAGGAGATCGAGAAAGCAATTGTGCTTACTACCGCCAGGAACGAGCAAGCTATCAGTGAGCTGCGCGATCACAATCAGACTGTGCTGAGCCGAGCGATTATCGTCTCGGAGCATTTTGGGGGCAGAATTCACAACCTGCCTGATGTAGAACGGCTGCTGCTTGAGCGCGCAGAGATTCAGCTCATGCACTTAAAGACCAAGGAATCTCTCACAAACATCTCAAAGAAGCGCGGCAAGGCGGGAAAGAAGCTGCCCGAGTGGAGCACCTCGGAGTTCAAAAAAAAGCTATCGGCGATCGAGCAGAAACTGGAGCAAAACAAGTCGGAGCTTGAGTCGGCGCTCAAGCAGTTGTTTGCCGCCATTCGCAACCCGTCGAAACCTCAGGGAAGCGACATCACTTACCACTAGTTCCGTCTTTGTCGGGAAAGGGCTAGAAGTTACTGCGCTGGAGCAGATTCTCCACCGCATTGGACTGCGAGCGCACAGAAAGCATTGCCTTTGTTCCGGGGCGCAGAAGTGAGACTGACTCGCTGTGGAGCAGGAATCCTGTTCCCAAGCTGCGGTCAAAGCGTGCAAGGTCTTGCTTGGAACCATATTCTTCGTCACCAACCAAGGGATGGCCGAGCTGCGCTAAGTGTGCGCGCACTTGGTGGCGCGCCGCGCGTTTTGCTCGCGCACGAACGACGGTCGCGTAGTCGCGGATTTGTTTGAGAGATTCGACTGTAGTGCGCCGAGCGATATCATCAAGCGGGGCCTCGCACTCAAGCGAACCTTCCAGACGGCCTTCAACCAGAGCCAGGTAACTCTTCTGCACCTGCTCGCTCTTTAGAAGCTTGCGCACAAACTCCCAGGCCGCACGGTTCTTACAGGCGATGATTGCCCCGGTCGTGTAAAAGTCCAGGCGCTGAACAAGGCCGGCTTCGCGCGTATCAGGAGAAGCGTCCCTGCACTGCGGCCAGTGGGTAGCGATCGAATCGGCAAGTGTCAGCGGGTCGTCGTCACGTAAAGTGACGCTGTGCATGCAGCGCGGCTTGTCCAGGATCAGCAAATCCTCGTCTTCGTACAGCACGTCAGGCCTTGGCGTGTCCGCAGGGTCGAAGCGTCTGGAGGCGCTGCGCCGACTGAGTTGATAAACTTCTACCAGGTTCTTCTCTTCGATATAGTGTCCTGCTTTGGCCCGCCTACCATTTACCCGGACGAAGTTATTGTCGCATGCTTCGCGGGCAATCTTGCGGCTGACCCCCGGAAGTACATCGGCAAGCAGCGCATCCAAGCGGGACTGCCCAACAAGTACACTGAAAGATAGGATCGGGTCCTGGCTCATTTCTCTGTTAACTTTGCGTATTCTTGCCTTGACTCACTCCTGATTATAGAGTGAGAAAATTGTGCGGATTTATTCTGAGGTAGCTAATAATGTCAGAAAGCGTTCGAAAAGTCGTCATCCTTGGTTCCGGCCCGGCTGGATTGACTGCGGGCATCTACGCTGCACGCGCCAATCTTGAGCCGCTGATCGTTCACGGTCCGCAGCCCGGCGGCCAGCTTACCACTACAACTGACGTCGAGAACTACCCCGGCTTTGCCGAAGGCATTATGGGCCCTGAGCTAATGGAGGAAATGCGCAAGCAAGCCGAGCGTTTTGACGCCAAAGTTGAGCAAAAGCTCGCTACCAAGGTCGACTTAAGCTCCCGGCCATTCTCGATTTGGTTCGACGAGGAAGAGATAAAAACCGAGACTTTAATCATATCCACCGGGGCCACGGCTAGAACTCTAGGGCTCGACCGCGAATGGGATCTGATGGGCCACGGTCTGTCGACTTGCGCGACCTGCGACGGGGCATTTTTCCGCGAACAAGAGATAGTGGTAATCGGCGGCGGAGATTCTGCAGCCGAGGAGGCGCTGTTTTTGACAAAGTTCGGCAAGCGCGTTCGCGTTGTACACCGACGGGACGAACTGCGTGCATCAAAGATAATGGCTGAGCGCGTACTTGCACATCCGAAAATCGAGATGATCTGGAACAGCGAGCTGGTCGAGCTCAAGGGCGAAAAACCCCAGGGCATCAGCGGAGGTATTCTCAAAGACGTAAATACCGGTGAAACTACTGAAATCGAGTGCGCGGCGATTTTCTATGCGATCGGCCACACGCCCAACACCGAGCTGTTCAAAGGCCAGCTCGATATGGACGAAAACGGATACCTAATTACAAAGCCAGACAGCACCAGAACCAATATCGAAGGCGTTTTCGCCTGCGGCGATGTCCAAGACCACGTATTCCGCCAAGCAGTAACCGCCGCCGGCAGCGGCTGCATGGGTGCTATCGAGGCCGAGCGCTTCCTCGCAGAACACGAGTAAGCCCCAGGCCGATCTTAGTAGCGCTGTATTTGCCCCCTTACCAACATAAGGGCTCGCACTGATATTTAATCCTTCCCTCACATTGCCCTAACACCGCTGCGCGCATCTGTCCGGTCCGTGTTTTACATCGCGAATCCGGGTAGAAGCGCTACGTATCACCAAGGCTGGAAAAGCTTCCCGCCTTGGTGGGTCCGCCCATTGTTCTAGTCCCCTGACACCCCAAATCCCGAGAAAGGTTGGTGAAAAACTTGGCTACGACGCTCACGGCTCCTCGTGCCTCGGTGCGCACTAGCAAAGCCGCGCCGACGACTCGCCCCGTGCAGCCGTCGCGTGAGTTCATCCTTGAGCAGAACGATCCCGTCCCGCCAGAGTATGGTAGGTGGGTCGATGTTCAAGGACGCGGAGGTCGAGCTCGCGTAATGCGGCTCGAGCGACGTCTTACGCTTCGGCTTCGCTACAACTGCTGCACGCCCGGCGATGTCGGCAAGTGCCTCTACGAGAAACGCTTCGACGACGGCACCGTTCATCGGTACGTCCTCGACCTTGACTGCATCCGTGCAGTCTTCGGCGGCGTTGTCTAAGGCAAAGTGACTCTTATGGTTTGTTTGGCAGGCCCATCAAACCAATTTGCATCGAATCAGCACAATGCAGCAAAGCCTTAAAATGTGGGGGGAGAAAGTCGTGGAAAACGCTGGAAAGACGGTGCCGGATGCCGCGGACATTGTGCGGCACCCGGTTCACCGTCAACCTTGTGCCTACGCAGCATTAGCCTCGCTCCTCGATTTCATCAGGGCATGAAGTTCGTTCACACCCGGAAGCCCCACAAAGCATCTCTCGGGTCGCAGCTTACGCCAGCGTCCCAAGAGCCACGAGCAATCCTCCATTGAGGGTTCGCGGTAGCAGACGAACGTGTCGTGGCCGATTCTGCGCAGCAGTTCAGCCTCGAGCATCATAGCCCATACAAAGACTGGGCTTCTTTTGTGGATTTCAACCACGATCGGCACGCGCTTGCATATTCGCTTAAGCGCGCGGATCCAGCGAAGCCATCCGCACAACCAGTTCTTGCGGTAAGTCAGGTCGGGAAGCGCGTACATCAAAACAGGAAGTCCATCCTCCTCTGACGCTACGGGCTGCCCTTTCCCGTCTTTCCCTGCGATAAGAACTGAGTACGCGTAGGCTTGTCCGACGAACGGTTTGGGCGCGGTCATGTAACACCTCCTTACGCCTTGCGCCTATTGAGTCGGAGTAAACCGAAACTACGAACTCTATTGACTGTCTCCCCGCGAGAGTTTCGCAGCAAAAACTGCGGAATTCTAACGAGGAGGCCGCAAGCCGTCGTGCCCAACCAGAGATGTCATGCAGTAAATATATTCTGCGGAATCACCACTACGTTATTCAACTTACGCCTGGGAGTTGAGATAAGAAAGGAAAAAGATATTAAATGTCGATTAATAGAAAATGAGACTTCTAAAAGGGCTAGCGGCTGTCCGGCTAATTTTCGGACAAAACTTCGACAGTTTCCCCTACATTCAGGCCTAACTCTCGATTAGCTGGCTGCTGATTGCAAGATATCTCAATGAAGCCTGAACTACCGACAAGAGCGGCCGCACAACCTATTTCGCTGTAATTTTGAGCAATTTCTAGACGTTTCCCGGCAACTGTCACCCGTGAGGGCCGGACTTGCTCAGCAAGGAGATTCGTTACCGCATTGCCGAAATGATCGATGCGCACGATCCGGCCGCTGGCGGACCCCGCTTTTAGACGGACGATTCGGCAATCATCGAAGGTCAGCAGATCTTCTAAGGAAATTTGCGGCCCTAGCTTAGTCGGCTCCCCTGCGTTCGCCAGAAACACAGCAGTCGGTGCGAATACATCTCGACCGTCGAAGGTCATCGAGCGCCGCCGACGTTCACTCAACAGTTCCAGCTGAGCAATCTCCCATACTTGCTCCACCATCCCTTCGTGAAGCAGCACGGACAGCAATCCGTTATCAGGGGCAATTACGTACGCCGCAGGGTCTTTTAGTTTGGCTGCAACTCTTCGTCTGCTGCCACCGACGCCTGGGTCAACCACGGCAACATGAATCACTCCCGCAGAAAACGGCGCAATCACCTCGTGCAGCAAGAACGAAGCTCCATGAATATCGTGCGGAGCAACTTCATGAGTAATGTCGACTATCTCGCAGTTCAGCTCGCAGCCGCGCAGCAGCACTGCTTTCATTTGAGCGACGTACGAATCCCGGGTCCCGAAATCAGTCAGCAGGGTAAAGAGTTGACGAGAAGACATTTGGCACAAAAAACAAAGGCTGTGTGAACTCCCTTAGGGTGTCCACACAGCCAAGCGCCCTGCGGCTAAGCAGCGGCGTGTAAGTCACTAAATGAGCGGCCTAGAAAATGCCGACAAGCTTCAGTGAGATTACGAGTGCGTAAATAACGAGCGACTCGATCAGAACGAGACCGAGAAGCATCGGCGTGAACATCTGGCCGGCAGCACCTGGGTTGCGTCCGATTCCGTCGAGTGCAGCTGAACAAGCTTTCCCTTGGCCGAGTGCGCCGCCAATTGCAGCTAGGCCAATCGCCATACCAGCACCGATTCCGTCTAAAGCGCCCATGCTTGCAGCGCCTTCGGCAGCAAACGCTGCGCCAGGAACCAGCACGGCTACTGCCAACCAAGAAATGTAATTTAATACTCGCATGTTTCCTCTCCCTTTAATTACAACAATGTGTCGCAAATTATTAATAATACTAAAATCTAGTGGTCTTCGTCGTGCGCGACAGCAAAACGAATATAGATCATGGTGAGCAGGGTAAAGACAAACGCCTGCATTAGGCACACGAATGTGCCAAGTCCGTAAAAGATGACTGGAAAAACATATTTGGTGAGGTCTGTAAAGACCGCCAAAACAATATGGTCTCCGGTCATATTTCCGAAAAGACGAAGGCTTAGAGAAATTGGCCGAACCACGTGGCTGATGATTTCAATTACGAGCAACAGCGGCGCAATCCACCAGATAGGACCTAGGAGGTGCTTGAAGTAGGCTACAGCACCAACTTCGCGAATACCCCAGTAGTTGTAGAGCACAAAAACGACAAGAGCGATGCCTAAATTAAACAGTATGCTGTCTGTGGGCATGCTGAAACCGGGGAGTAAGCCCAGTAAGTTTGAGAAGAGGATATATATAAATATGGTACCGACAAATGGGAGGTACTTGCGGTTTTCCTTGCCCATTACATTGTCGCCAAGCGAAACCAAAAACCCAATTAACAACTCGAAAAAGTTGACCAGACTGAGTCGCTCGTCTGGAACTATCGGATTTTCTTTATTTTTCAGTGCTGCGCCAGCCGCCAAACCAGCGGCTACAACCAAGCCGCCAACCAGCGCCGCAGAGGCGAGGGTTTCGTTGGTTCCTGCCCCAGCTACTTTCTCTAGAAAGACGAGCCCGTGTCCGCTTGCCATAATTACAAGTAAAAAAGTCTGTTAAGCGTTAGTTAGTAAACTATTAGGGCGAAATTGTTACGAATTTTTAATTCCACCCATAGCCCCCCGTCTCGGAGGTCACCTCTTGTTATAAGAAATGAGAAGAATGAGCAAGGTTCCACCAAGCACATATGAGGTCACGCCTAGAAGTGTTGGGACGACGAGCCTCTCGTTGGTCTTAAACAGAACAGCAAAGATAAAGACAAGTGCGAGCAACTTTGTGCTGAGCAGAAACACCAAAGCCGGTGATTGAGTTTTTTCTTCAGCAGTTGATCTTCTGACAGCTTCGGCAATAAGATTCACTACAATGATTTTCCAAAGCCGATAGTTGAATGCAGCAATCGCAACTCCGATGATCACGCCTGTGGTAAGCGTGAAGTCTACTGAGCGAAACGCATCAAACCCTGCAGACAATAGGCATGCGGCAACTCCTGCAGCCAAGTATACACGCTCGCTTGATCCGACTTCTATAACGCTTTTGTCGCGGTTTTGTGACTCGTTGTTTTTGCGATCGTACTTCATCTTGTTCGTTGTTAGGAATCAGCAAAGGAAACTTAACTTTTTCAAAAATTTTTTTATCCACACATGCAACCGAAATTGCTTAAGCTTCCGGTTTAAGTCGACTCAACTTCGCTCCCGATGATTTGAAATCACTGACTCGAAAGAGTAATAACTCAGGACCAACTTCGTTGCACTGTTTCGGTTCAACGATTCATTATCAAATCTTTATAACCTTCTTGGTTGTGAAATTGGGAGATAACTTGGGTGACGTTTTCAGCGACCGAGACACAATTCAGCGATCGCTTGGCAACTGCCGATTTCCCACAAACACGATCAACTGAGCCAATCGCGGGTACGAGTATGACGGTAGGGAATGGTGTTGGCTTTCCGGGCACTATGTCAGTGCTTAAAACAGCTGAGGCGAGCTCTCGCCTAAATTCGCGTGTTTTGTGGGATAATGTGGTGTCTTCACTGGAAAGC
>JAUIIP010000324.1 GCA_030431555.1 bacterium | reverse complement strand
TGTTTTCTCGCTGCTCACATTAACTATAGTGCGCCTGCGCAAACCGCAGCACCTCTCGTCGAGTCAGTTTTTTCTTGCGGTCGTGGGACTGACGTCGCTGCTTAGTCCATATTTTGGAGGCTATGAGGAGTTGGTCGTTGCCTCTGCTATCGCTATCTGTCTGTACAAGGTTGAATCAATCGCTGGGGTGGGGGCCTCTACCGGCGCAGCGTTTGTTCTATTTTTGTTTATGTCCCACAACGTGGTGGCTGCGCAGCCGGTGGCGCTGTTGCTGAAGCTCCTCGTTTTCGGCTCAGCGCTTTGGCTATGCAGGGCGAAAAATGTAGAACGCGCGCTCTAGTTTTCGCGAAATATCCCGACTAGCATTTGCGGCTTCTTTGTAATGTGTTAATATTAAGAGAGTTATTGCAGGGCTTCGACGGTTTGAAGAAGCTCGTTGCCGGCAGAAAAAGCGTGGAATTTGCACATTTTGACGTCACACGCCGTCGGCTTGCCGCATAACAATTAGTAGAGTGGGCGGCGTTCGAGACTTGGTAATTCAGCGGTCGGTCACTTTAAATTTCAACCCTCATTAGAGTGCATTTAGGTCCCCCCAAGATGCACTCGCCGAATAACCTACGTATCTGGCTTGCGGATACTCAGCACATCCCCCGTGCTGAGTATACCAAAAGCCTTTTTTCTAACTCGCTTGCACCTGAATTTTTCCCTTGTATCCTACTCTGAACTACGCCTAACTTCTTCCCAGTCCCAGTCCCAGTCCCAGTCCCAGTCCCAGTCCCAGTCCCAGTCCCAGTCCCAGTCCCAGTCCCAGTCCCAGTCCCAGTCCCAGTCCATTTCTCAGGGCGATTTCGGCCCGCCAGATTTACGAACGTGATTCAGATTTGGCTTATGGGATGGAATAGGAATTGGACTGAGAATGAGACCAAGACAAAGACTTGTAAGGTGAGAAAGAAATGGGAAAGAACAGAGAAATGGACGTGAACAGCGACTGAAAGATAGGGGAAACGGGGAGCAAGCTGTTCAAGTGCAAGTGCAAGGATATTGTGTAAAGATACCGGCATGCCAAAAGTAGATTATATATTCTGGGACAATGACGGAGTCCTGGTCGATACCGAACCACTTTTTTACGAAGCGACTCGAAGCGTTTTTTCAGATCTAGAGTTTGATTTGACTGACGAGCTGTTTCAGCAGTGGTTCTTGTCGGACTCCAGAGGAGCGTGGCATCTGTTATCGGATGAGAACAGCACGCGCGAGGCGATACTGGGCCACAAGCGTATAAGAGATTCACGCTACACGGAGCTGCTAAAGAATACCGACCACAAGCAGGCGGTAGTTGAAGCTGCACTGAGCCGGCTGCACGGTCGAATTCCAATGGCAGTAGTGACCAGCTCTAAGCCCGATCATTTCGATTTGATTCACGACATCACCGGATACAAGCGATTTTTCGAGTTCACCCTTGCGCGTGATGCATACGCCAAATCGAAACCCGAGCCGGATCCTTATCTTAAAGCTCTCGAGGTCTCTGGTGCTGACCCGGATAGAGTAATCGTGATCGAAGACTCTGAACGCGGACTGCGTTCGGCCGCTGCCGCAGGACTAAGGTGTTGGATTATGCCGAGCCCCTTCACCACAGGCTGTGATTTCTCGGCGGCAGACAGGATGCTGAATTCCATTGAAGACGTGCTGACCCTGCTGGAGGATTGAACGAATGAAAAGTGAAGCTCGATTGGATGTTGGTTCGGCTGAAAAACGAGGGCTGTCAGATTTTCTAGTTTCTATGGCCGATGATGCGCGGCTGATACTGCGCGACATCGGTAAAGATATAGACGCGAGCGCGAAAACAGATCGCTCGCTCGTCACTGCTGCTGATAAGGAAATCGAGAAGCGCTGCCGAGAGCGGATCGAACAGGTGTACCCGAATCACGGCATCATCGGCGAGGAGTTCGGTGTAAGCAACGCCGGAGCATCCTTCTGCTGGATTCTAGATCCGGTAGACGGCACAGAAGAGTTTGTCGCCGGCACTCCGCTGTTTGGTTCGATAATGGCTCTGCATGTAGAAGGCCGGCCGCTGGCCGCTTTAATTGATCACTCGCTGCTTGATCTGAGGCTGTCGGCTTGCTTCGGTGAGGGCGTGCGCATAAACAATAAAAGCTATGAACCACAACGACGAACTTACCCTACCGCTCGGATTGCGCTGTCCAACCGCGCTAACTTCATGCGTGTCGGCGATGAGTCAGCGCTGCATAACACTCTTCTTACGGAGTTTTCGAACTCTAGAATTTATTCCAGCTGTTATGCCCACAGCTGCACGGTAACGGGTGGTTTCGATGCTCTCGTCGAGTGGAATGTTAGTTTGTGGGATGTAGCTGCCAGTGAATTACTGATTGTCGAGTCCGGGGGCAAGTATGTGGATGTGACCTCATCCCAGGCGGCAGAGCAGGGAAGAGTCAGCGCGGTATTTGGTGCGCCTCAAACAGTAGATCAAATTTGCAGTTTAATTGGAGTTTCTTAAATGAAGATTAGTGTTTTGCAGCAAGTTGATTTTGAAGGCCCCGGCGTGATTGCGGACTGGGCCGAGGCGCGGGGTGCAGACCTGGAGATAGTTCATGCCTACAAAGGGGACTCAATCTCTCGTGCGGCCGGCGCAGATCTGCTGGTCGTCCTCGGTGGACCGATGGGAGTATATGACGACCAAAAATTCCCCTGGCTGCGAAAGGAGCGTGAGTTGCTGGAAGCAGCTATAGCTGAGGAGCGGGCGGTGCTGGGGATTTGCCTAGGCGCGCAATTGGTGGCGTCCGTTCTCGGAGCTGAGGTCACGCATTCTCCGTATAAGGAAATAGGCTGGTTCCCCGTAAGAACAACCGCCGCCGCCGGGCGCTGCTTTATGCATGATGTGCTGCCTAAGGAGTTCACGGCTTTTCATTGGCATGGCGACATGTTTGCGATTCCCGAAGGGGCTGTGACCTTCGCTGAGACGGATGCCTGCCCTAACCAGGGTTTCCTTTATCGGGACCGGGTATTGGCGCTTCAGTTTCATCTCGAAGTCAACCTTGAGGGTGCCAAGGCTCTGATGCAGGCCTGTCCGCAGGATCTCGACTCCGGACGTTTTGCTCAGAGCTTTGAGCAAATCAGTGAATCTTCCGAGCTG
>JAUIIP010000043.1 GCA_030431555.1 bacterium | reverse complement strand
GAGGTATCGAAGTCTTCATCCGAGAAGCTGCCGGATGCTCGGTATTCTTGTGTAGTGTGGCTGCCCAGGCTCGCCGAGGCCGACGCGTGAGTTCCTTCGTCGGCTTTCTTGGTAATTATATTGATAACACCGCCGATGGCGTCGGAGCCGTAAAGTACGCTCTGCGGACCGCGCACTATTTCGATCCGTTCGATGTTCAAAGTATTTAAGTCCGCGAAGTCATAGCCGCCTACATTCGCATCGTTAGCTCTAACTCCGTCGATCAACACCAAAGTGTGATCGGATTCTGCGCCGCGAATGAAAACAGCACTTACTCTTCCGCGTCCGCCAGACTGAGTAACGCTGACTCCAGGAACGGATCTCAGCAGCTCAAGCACGCTAGCTTTGCGCTTAATCTTGATCTCGTTTTCGTCTATTTGGCTCAACGAGCTGCCGACTTCATCCAAAGCGGTTTCGCTGAGATTTGCTGTTACGACTATTGGGGTAGTTTCTTCAGCCGTAGCGGCTGAACAGATAACAAGAGCCGCACAGCTGAACGCCGCGGCTCGTACGGCTAAGCTAGTTTTCATGTATGCCTCCGTCTCTTCCCGCGAAGAGAGCAAGCGTTCAGCTATTAGCAGGCTCAGGTCTCCTGGCTTCTCGTCATTCTCGCACCCGCCTTCCCAAGACTCGTCTCAGTGGCGCAGTGGGTGCTCGTCGGAGTTACAGTTGCGGGGCAGCGCGGGATTTTCACCCGTCTTCCCTTGTTCCTGTCAATTTACCGCTGAACTCGGTTAGTAATGTAATGAGAATTACATCGAGCGCGATCGAATATCAAGCGATTCGTGCTAGTGCGGACGGTAGAAGGGGCCTGTAAAACTCTGAGTCCGGAAGGTGTACAGCATCAATTCTGTTGACCAATAATCTGAAGGCAGGCCTGCCTTGGACTTGAGGCTGCTGACAAAATCTTCTGTAGACTCAAATCGATCCCACATCACGGGTAGAAAGCATGCTCGGCGAGGGCCGAGCTCGATTACCACCCCGTCTTCGCCTGGGCTCAGCATGCTGTGCATCGAATGTTCGCTAAGTACGCCGCGCTTTTCCAAAGGACTTAGCACGGAGATATGCAAAGAGAGATGCTCTGTTTCTTCAGCGGTGAGTGGGGCGAACCGGCTGTCCCGAAACGCAGCGGCAAAGGCGCTGAACGAGGCATCAACTATCAACGGGACCTTGGCTTCGAGATGCCCAACGCAGCCGCGAAGCTCGTTTCCGAGCTTTAGCGTTACATATGTAGCCCGCAACTCCTGCAGCTGTTGTGGGTAGGACGCAGGCGTCGGCTCGAACGCTTGTCCGCTTGCAAAACCAGAGACAATAGACTGACAAGACGCGCCGAGGACTAAATGCTTGTTCTTGTCATCTACAAAAATTTCTGAAGACTGTGTCAAAGTTTAAGCTTTCCAATTGAAATCGGCAGGCGGTTGGGACCCCAATCTCCTGCGGTAGCAGTAAATACTCCGGCGCATTTTGCGCCGCAGTTGTTACATTGTCCGTCTTTGTCGAGACGATAGTCCAAAATTTGGTACCAGTCACGGGCAATTAGAACCTCACCGCAGCTCGCACAGAAGGTCGTATCACCATCCTGATTGTGCACGTTGCCCGTGTAAACATACTGGAGTCCGGCCTCTAGGCCGATATGTCGGGCCTGGTTTAGCGTGGAGACCGGTGTGCGAGGCGTTGTTTTCATCTTGAAATCCGGGTGAAATGCAGAGAAGTGAAGCGGCACTTCGGGTCCTAGTTCCTGCGCGACCCAGGAGCAAAGACTTTCAATCACAGAGTTGGAATCGTTCTGGCCGGGAATTAACAAAGTCGTAATTTCAAACCAGGTATCCGTCTCATGCTTCAAGAACCTCAAGGTATCAAGTACGGGCCCTAATTCTGCGCCGCATATTCGCCGGTAAAAATCTTCCGTGAATCCTTTAAGGTCGATATTAGCCGCGTCCATTTTTGGGAAGAAATCCCGGCGCGGTTCCTCGCAAATATAGCCCGCACTAACGGCGACGGAGTTGATTCCGAACTCTCTGCATGCCTGAGCTACATCAAGCGCGTATTCCATAAAAATAATCGGATCGTTGTAAGTAAACGCTACGCTGCTGCAGCCGAGACGTTTGGCGGTTTGGGCGATCTTTAACGGCGAAGCCTGATCGCCTAGAGTGTCGATTTCTCGCGACTTGCTGATTGACCAGTTTTGGCAAAACTTGCAAGTCAAATTGCAGCCTGCAGTACCGAACGAAAGCACCGCGGAGCCGGGCAGGAAGTGATTGAGCGGTTTCTTCTCGATCGGGTCGACGCAAAACCCACTTGAGCGTCCGTGAGTCGCGAGAACTATTTCATCGTTTTGGCGGGCTCGAACGAAGCAAAGACCGCGCTGCCCCTCTTGCAGCTGACATCCCCTGGGGCAGAGATCGCACTGCAGCTTGCCGTCGGATAATTTCCGCCAATACTTGGTCGAAACCGTATGCTCCTTTACAATAGCTGCACTCATAGCGGCATTTTAGCATGTTTAAAACTGTGGACCCGACTTTGCGCTCTAGATTCGCTGATAAATAGTATAAAGTTTCGCTCATGAATGAGTTAAGAAGAGCACGTCCCGCGGCAGTTGCCGGAAAATTCTATCCTAAGGAGCCTGAAGAGCTGCGTGAGGCGGTTAAAGCGAGCCTTTGTCCAGCTTCGGGAGGCCCCAGGCCGAAAGTAATCATCGTACCGCATGCAGGTTATCAGTTCTCCGGAGCCACAGCCGGCGGTGTGTACTCCGAGCTAATTCCGTATAGAGACGATATTGGCCGGGTGATCATACTTGCCACCGCGCACCGCACGCCTGAATGCGGTTTAATAGCGCCCGAGACGGACATTTTCGCGACTCCACTTGGAATGATCGCAGTCGACGTTTTTGCGGTTAACGCGCTGGCCGCAGCAGGACTCTGTTCGAAGTCAGCCGAAGCCCATGCTCAGGAGCATAGCATCGAAGTTCAGCTGCCATTTATTCAGATGGTTATCGGGCACTGCAAGATCGTTCCTTTTGTGGTTGGACCCTGCGAACCTGAGTGCATCGTGCAGGCCCTGGAAACACTCGATGCAAGTCGGGACGACACTTTGGTCGTTGTCAGCTCGGATCTTTCTCATTTTCTAAGCTATGATCAGTCTAGGGTCATCGATAGAGAGACTGCTGAGCTTATCGAGAAGCTTGATCAAGACAAAATTACGACCGAGCGAATGTGTGGCGCCTTTGGAGTGCGAGGCGTAATCAAATACGCGAAGCGTCACGGATATTCCGCAAAAACTCTTGAAATTTGCAATTCGGGGGACCGCTCCGGGTCAACAGACCAAGTTGTGGGCTACGGCGGATTCGCTTTCTACTCCTGAGACAAAACTCTGTAAGTGTTTGCCGCTGTGTTTGGAGCACGAGCCGCAGCAGCTCATGCTGCGCAGGTTGAGTACATGACCGGTAATTAACAGGAAACCACCCAAAGTTGTAAGAACTGCTTCAACAGAGAAAAGGGTTTCTTCATGCTTTCCAGGGGCAAGCAGCGCACCGGTCACCAGGGTTAAACCGAGAGCTGCCAAAACGACGATATCTTTGCGGCGATGCTGACGGTAGCCTCGCGCGAAAGCTATAAAAGTCAAAAATACCAATAGCAAAGCAAAGGCGATATGGACTGGAGTCTCAGCTTGAGTGGCCGGGGCCAGCATCGGAAAGAGCAGGACGGCGAGCGGCAGCAGAGCGCAATGAACGGCGCACAGTGCTGAGAGCGCAATTCCAAGTTTGTCTACTAAATGAGTGTGCTGCACGACCCTGCTATCCTAGCGTTAATGATAATCTAATTGCATTATCTATTAAGCGAGGAATCAAGTCAACTTAGCCCCGGGAGGCTAAGTGCCTTTGCTCTCAGGACTTCCAGTCCGGATAGTGTTCGCAGCCGAAATAATATTCAGGGTAGGCTTTGCGCTGAACGAACTCCGGCAGCATACCCCACAGCCAATGGTCCTTTAGCTCAGCGTTGATTTCCTTCTCCATTTGAGAGCGGTCGTAGCTGAAGTCTATCTGCACAGCGGTGTCTACTCGGATGATGTTGAGTCGGTCTGTGCCGCCGGTGCCTTTGCCGTCAGCGCAGCACACGATGAATCTGCCGTCGGGCGACCAAGAGACATAACGGTCACAGCCCGCATTAGCGGTCAGCCGCTTCTCAGTTGAGCCGTCGCGACTCATCACCCAAACGTCCGCGTCTGCGCTGCCGTCCGTTCGAGAATTTTCGTCGGCTTCAGTTACGAATGCGATCTGAGATCCGTCGGGAGAATAGGCGGGGTGAAAATCTCGAGCAGGGTGACTGGTAACTCGACGCTCGCTGCCTGTCTTTAAATCAAGCTCGTAAATATCTTCGTTCCCTTCACGCGAAGATGAGTACAACAAGTACCCGCCGCAGGGCGACCAAGACGGCCCGGCTTCGACACCTATGTTAGTAGTAACGCGGCGAGGTGAGCCGCTTCCGTCAGAACTGAAAATGTAAATATCAATGTTTTCACCGTCTTCGTAGTTGGCTGCGCAGGCAATACTCTTGCCGTCTGGAGACCAGCAGGGCTCACTGTGAAACTTTCCGGACTCAGTTAGCTGGCGTTGGTTGCTGCCGTCGGCACCCATAGTCCAAAGTTCGGGAACGCCGCTGCGATTAGAGACAAAGACTATTTTACTACCGTCAGGGGACCAGCGGGGTGCGTCATTCCAAGCACTGCCTGTCGTGAGCTGGTGCAGTTCCTTTGATTCTATGTTGAGTGTCCAAATGTCAAAGTCTGTTTGTTTCCCTGACGCGAAAACTAACGTGCCTTTAGGCCTCATGATTTCCTCCCGAGTCAAATGTGTCTTCAGAGTAATCGGACACGGTGCTGCAAGTCTTAAGTATTCTTCAGGAACTTTGAGACGGCAAGAGCCTATTGTTAACAGGCGATAACGACTACTTAGTTTGCCGTTTCTTGGGCTTTAACAGCTTCGGCTCACCGATCGAGCCTAAATGGCAAAACCGAGTGCCGGGAATCGCCACTGGGTAGGCGGCTTTTCCAATCACTATCCCATCCGAGGGTGCATAGTATTCTTGAAGCTTCCGGTCGAAAGCATCGCGAGTAACTGCAAGAAGCTGCTTCTTTTCCACTCGTTCGCCGAGCTTGAAGGTAGTTTCCAGGATTCCGCCGCCGGTAGTGCGCAGCCACTTCGAACTATCGCAAATTACTGGCCGCGAACTACTATTTACCACGCCCTTGAGCATACCTAGTAAGACCATAATATTGAGCACAGCGGTTTCGCCTTCTATGACCATTTTACCTTGGAAAACGCTTGGGTTGCCGGCTTCAATAGTAATCGCGGGAATTCCCCGCCGCCGCGCGGCATTTCTAAGAGTTCCCCCGCCATGCTTGGGCGAGTGGAGAATAATTGAGGGGTCGGCGCAGATAGCGAGTTCCCGCGTGCGCTCATCTAGCCAGTCAGTGCGAACGTAAAACGTATTGAGCCGACCTTCACTGGCCGTATGGAGATCGAGCAGGCAGTCGATCGAGGGCAAAAATGAAGACGCAAACGCCCTGGCGTACTGCTCAGCCGGCTGTCCATCGCTTTTGCCGGGAAATATCGTATTCAAATCCAGGCCGTCGGTGAAGTACCGGGAGCCGGCGTTGAAGCCGGGGATGTTCACGATAGGAACGCAAAGCAGAGTACCGCTTAGTTTTGATAGGTCGAGATTTCTTAGTACATGATGGATGATGCGAATCCCATTTAGCTCGTTGCCATGAAGCGCGGCTGTTATGCCGAGCACGGGGCCGTCTTTAGCACCTCGCGCAACTATGAAAGGAACGCTCATACGGTTGCCCGTGGCTCGCTCGTACATCGGCACGTAAACGTCAGACCTTTCGTTCTTTGGGAAGCTTCCAACGTCAATTGCTGTGTGACGGCCGGTGCGCGGGCGGATTTCACATATGTCGATTGAAGGTAGGCTTTTGCTACTCAACTCTTAACTCCTCAAGCAGCGGCGGGTCGTCGTTTAACGATCTAAATGCTCTGCTGCGGAATTTTCCCTTGGAATTAAAAAGAGAGCAAGCCATTTTATCGACAGCGCAAACCGCCATCACCGTTTGAACGTAGCCGAGAATTAAGTCGTCAAGACCGATACCGAGAGAGTTGAAATCTTTTCGATCCATCATAACGAGGCGGCTGCTGTCGGTGTCCCAGCTGTCTGTGCCTGTCTTTACAGACAGATTCGTCCCAAGCATATCCCACGGAGTGCAGTCGGAACCAAGTTCGTCACTCAGTGGGTTCTTGGCACGTCGTCCATAAACAGCAATTGGTCTAAATGAATTGTCGCCGCGATAAACCATCATTCGGAGGTCTGCTACGTAGAGTTCACCGCGTTTGTTCGGGACAGTGCCTAAATGATAAAACTTACCGAGCGCACCTTGCGAACTCCATCGGTAATTGCCGATGAGGCTTTGAACGATAAACCGGTTGTAGGGATAGTCGTCTTGCATGAATTCTGTCAGCTGGGCCTTGTTGGTAACAATGAAAACTCCTTGTCCGGCATTGCTGTATGGAATCTTTATAACGGCGTGGCCACCGAACTTCTGTACGACAAATGGAATCTCCTCTTTATGAACGTCGCGAACTGTTTCAGGAATATGGATTGCGAGCCCGCTGCCATTGTACTCTGCATTGAAAATCTCATAGGCCATCGAGGCAACCATCTTGTTACGGCCACCTGCTAGGCATGCCACGACCGGGTTGAGTAAAGGTGTCTTATTGTAGATCGGGATTCTGTTCCAAGGTTTCTGCGTTACGTAGCGAAAGGCTGCTCGAATCGGCGTCCAATCACCATTTGGTCTACGCACAAACATAACTCCGTCATCAAACTTAACAGGCGGGTCTTCAGCGGAGTTGAAGAAGGGTGCGAGAAGAACATCACAGCCAAAGCAGTCTGCCATCGCAGCGGCATAACCGGAGTTCTCCATGTAGTTCTTATCGTACACCACCGCCAACTCGCCGTCCTTGACCCGGCTCGTCCGTACTATCGGCCCGAAAGCCTCCTTGATAAGTCTACCGTAGCCGCCGTCTTCCTCATGTTCCGCGAAAAGCGGCATTGACTTCTGCCCAGAAGGACAGGAGTTCGTTTCTATGACCACCATGCGCCGAAGCCCACTCGCAGTAGCAACTGAAAACAGGTCCGCTCCGGCCCATTTAAGAAACTTGGGTTGATAGTGAAGCACTTCATTTAGCGCCGCCGGATCGACTCGCGGATTCAGGTGACAAAATCTTGTTGCAAGACGCTGTGGGTCGAGGCTCAAAAACGATTTTACCATCGGGTGAATGGTCGCGTTCAGTACTCTGGTATAGTAGTGACGCTCGGGTTCGAACGAACCGGGGGAGATTATTTCGACATCCTTGTTCATAGTATCCCGTCTGAATAAAAGTATATTAATTGCTTATTTGTCTCTCAGGTAGCAGTCCGAAATCAAGACAAAAGACTTCAGTCAGCTGACTGACCGGTAATCCTGAAGCCTTAGGGAGTCGGTGGAGCTGCCGTCAGTTCGGCTAAACTATTTCTTCCTTGCGTAAACGCACAGAACTCCGAGCAACGATTTACGAGGGCCGTCTTGAGTGCGGTTTGCAGCGAACCCAGCGGCTCTTTCAAATCAGAGGTTTCGACCTTTGACGCAAGGATATCCAAATCCTGAATTACGCCCATAAGTGTTTGCAGCTGCACGCGTTGAGTGCGATCGAAGCTAGGTGAGAAGGGAATCACACGTTCCAGCGCCGAGCAAAGGTAGCGATAATGTTTAAAGCGAACTCGCGCTCGGTGAATCGAAGCAGTGTCTGAGGCATTGCACCCCTTAAAGCACTGAAGCACTTCCTGCTCGGCCGTGTGCAGAATGCCGGAGAGGACTGAGGACAGCACCGAGGCGTCGACCATGCGAAGCTGAATCACCTGGTGAGTTAAACGGGCCCGCCGCTTAGTGCGTAGTCGAAGCGAACGCTTATTGAGACTCTTGAGGGCTTTGTGTTTTAGCCGCGTTTCGTCTTCACACAGGGACCGGAAAAACTCCGATTCTTCAATAGATGAATCGCCAATAAGCAGTTCCAAGGTGTCCTTCATTACCTGTACGTCTCTAAGAGAGCCTAGGCATTTGAGCCTTGCATGTATGAGGCGCCTAAGGCGTCGAGCGGGCTTCTTGTTGCTGCAGATTTGCTCGATTGCTCCGAGCAGCGCCAGAAGTTTACGGCTGCTGGTCCTGAGCTTGTGCACTGTGTCTTCGGTCGGCTCCTTCTTGCAGCGCTTGAATGCGCGTTCGTGCCTATCGAATGAAGTGTCAAGCTTCGACAGCAGAAAAGAGGCGGTGTCAGTTTTAACTTCGTGCGCCACGCCGGAGATTCCCTAGAATACAAGCTAGTGCAGGCTATCACGGTACAATCAGCGAATCGAGCCGACGCGAGGGCAAAAGCGCTAGCGGCCGAATATTCCAGCGATTTAGCGCAGACGTGGATAGATTAGTGGGTGCAGAAGTCGTGAACCTTAATCGGCCACATTTACGCACCCTGCAGCCGTGTTCAAGCACGACGATCGAGGCGAGTGAGGACCTGGGGTAATCGCAAACCTGCGGAGTTTCAGGAGGCTTGTTCGGCGAGAACCATCACGAGCAGCACGAGGCTGACACCTGAGGCTGCCCAGTCGACTCCCCGAGGCTGCTCATCTCCTCCTTTGCGCCACAGTAGCAGCGGGTACGCAGCGATGCAGCCGAATAGCGCAACTGCGATGCTCGAACAGAGGATGCCGGCCAGTGCAAGCAGTTCGAGGTAGCGCGTGATACGGTCTCGCTCGAGGTCGCAGTAGGGATACTTCGAAATGTTGTATCCCACGAACGCCAGCGCAACAGCTGAGGCGAAAGGCGGAACAGCTGAAGTTACCGGAGCGGCGAACAACAGAAACACGAAGACCAGACCGGCGACGAGGCTGCAGACGCGAGTGCGGCCGCCCGCCAGGATGCCGGTGATGCCTTCGAAGGCTACGATGATCGTTCCGGTACCGCTGAGCGGGCCCAAGGTACCGAGTGCTCCGCTTACCGTCAGGCCTCGGGTCAGATTCACCGGTGTGCCGTCCGCTTCTTGGAGGTCCTTCGCGGGAGAGACCTTGGCCTCGAAGGTTGAGACTACATCCGCAACGAGGACGGCGAGCAGAGTGAGGATCTCGTCCAGATACTCGAACTTCATTGCTCCAAAGATGTCGGGTGCAATGAAATGCAGCCTGGGGGCCGCGAAGACCGAACTTGGCAGTTCTGCGTAGCCGAGAACCAGCCCGCCAAGCATTGCAGCGCTGATGCCGATCAGGATTGCCACTGGCCGGCTGCGTTTGAACTCCCAGACAACGAACAGTACACCTGCGCCGATCAGGAACAGCATGCTTTCGGTCGAGAAGTTGAGGCCGAGAAGCACTGGACCGGAGTCGAGCAGGCCGGCTGTGCGTGCCGCAGCCGCAATCAGGTAGTAGCCGATCGCCAACTTGACTACACACTTCAGCCGAAACGGCGTTGCCGCAGCGGCGCGAGTAACCAGTCCGAAGGCTGATAGCAGCGCAAAGACAATCGAGGCGATGATGGCGAACCCGAGGATGTGAGTCCAAGGGATGCCGCCGGCCGCGAAGGCTCCGAAGAGTCACAGCGGGACAATGCCCGGAATCATTACTCCCGGAGGCTTCGGGACGAACAGGGCGTACAGCAGCGTAGTAACGGCGCACAGCAGTGCGGCCAAGGTGCTGGACTCCTGGGGGCTGAGGCCCGAGTCCAGCATGAAAGCAGGCGTAAGCGGAACGATGTATGCGACCGACACGGCAGTGACGATCCCCGCGACGACCTGCGTCAGCAGGTACTTCGAGTTGCGATTCCCGGATTTCAACGTGTTGCTCCATGGTTGGGGGACTAATGACTTGGCAGCGTTCAATCACTCGCCACTGAACGTCACCGGACGAGGCATTGCACATGAATACAAATGCCGCGTCCGGTGCTGTAAGTGACGCAGCCACGGAGAGGAAAACCCTAGGACTTCGTACACCCCGCAAACGGAAGAATTCTGCGGAGCGTCGAGGCACTACTACTACTCGGGTATCAATAATAAGGGAGGAACAAGCTAGGTGTGACGCGTGGATTAGTCAATAATCTAAAACGCTGGATATGTTTGATTTGTGTTAGAAAAGAATGAAGTGCTCAGCGCTAAAAATATAACAATGTAACAAATTATGCTTGTTGATAGAGTTGCGATTGGTGCTATGGTTTAAGGAGTCGAGCTCTATTAATGGTTGCTAGTTGTTGCAATGTAACATTTAATCCTTATATTAATTTTCCTTCCACCGCTATCCTGGACGAAGTTGCAACACAGCTGCCCGCTGGGGCAGCTCGATGAAAGGAGTTAAGCGATGGCTTTCAAAACAACAGTATCCGCATTCGCCTGCGCCCTAGCACTTCTGTTTACCGCAAGCGGCTGTCTTTCCAGGTCCATCTCCGGCGGCTCAGGAGGGCGCTCGCTCCAGAGTCAGTCGACAGAGATGTACGGCGGAGAATTCTCAGAGAGCGAAGTGCTTGGATTGTATTCCGAGGAGAGCCTAAGCGAGATGCAGATTAAGCAAGCGCTAGACGCGGCATCTAAGATAAGTGTCGCTAAGGGCAGCAAGGTGATGCTGATACAGTCCGGTGCAAGAGTTCCTGACCCGGCGATGATTCGAGCGTTCGAGCGTTCGTATTCCGTCAGTGTGTTCTCGGGTATAGCTGATCCGTCTTTGTCTCGTGGAAGCTACTCAAGATCTTTAAGGATGGCGGCTGCAAGAAGCGGCAGCCAGAAAGTCGTCTGTTACTGGGGTAAGGTGGAATCTGCTGTGCGGGAATTAGAAACGAAAATTGTATCCTGGCTGCCTGTCGTTGGACAAATTGTTCCTGACAAAGCGCAGAAGATGCGAATTCAGCTAAAAATTGCGGTGATCGATGTCCGAACAGGCGCGTGGGACATTTATTCATCCAAGACCTTTGAGGATCTTTCTGTCAGCGCCAAGATAAGCCGGGAATCCTCTGACCAAGGTCAGATAGAAGAACTGAAGAAGAAAGTGTATCAAGCGGCTTCCGAAGAGTTCAGCACAAGGTACTCATCCTAATGAATCTAGTGCGCTAGACTGAGCCAAGCAAGGTTAGCGCCAGAGCAGGCTGTGTATTGGCTTGGGACAAGATGGCTGCTGAGGCCTGCTGCAGGAGCTGCAAGCGTACGAGACGTGCGCTTTCAAGCGCAACGTCGGCATCTTTAATCTGAGACTCAGCAGCAGCGATGTTTTCGGTTGTCGTCGTAAGAACCTCAGCCGCCGTTTGCACCCGGCTTTGAGAAGCGCCGATTCGTGAGGTTACCTGATTTAGTTGAGCTAAATTTGCTTCAAACAAATCTAGCGCAGCAAGAGCGTTGTTTTGGGTTAAGAGATTAAATGTTTGCTGCGACAAATCCTCCGCGACAACCAGTTCGCCGATCGAGACAGATTGAGTGTTTTGGATTGAAATAACAGCGCTTGGTCCTCCGCCAATTGTGGTGTCGAGTATGCCGTCGTTGTTGTAGTCGCCGACGGCTCCGGCTACCAACGCATTCTCACCTACGGTCGGGATGTCTGAGAAATTGGCAAAGCCTGTCATCTGAAAAGAGCCGTTCTGTACTGTTTGGTTGGTAATTTGTCCGCCTGTGACTTCTACGAGCCCCGTGGCGTCGACTTGTGTGCCGATAAATATATCGACATCGCCGTCGGAGCCCACATCACTAACATAAGCGCGCACGTCTGCTGAATTAAGTGTTCCGGAATACAAACTTGTATAGGTGGCCGAGTAGTCTTCCGTGAAGTCAGTCGTTCCATCTTCACCAAGAAATATTTTAACTTGTGTCGTTATAGTGTTTATGCCGTTATTCGAGGCCTTAACGGCCAGTATGTCGTCAATCCCGTCTAGGTTGAAGTCAGCGGTCAAATACTCTGCTCCATCGGCCAACACCTGTATCCCGCCAAGCGAGCGAACATGGCTGGTATAAGTTCCTAAGCCTTGAAGTTCAGTCACGTCTTGTACGCTGTTTTCTAAAATATCCGCATTAATGTTTCCACTTGTGCCGTAGCCCGCTTGCACTGAGACGAATGGACTGTCACCGTTTAGCAGCCCTTGACCGTTGAACTGAGTTGTATCGAGTATGCGCTGATATTCCGCGGCTAGCGACTGAGCTTCTAGATTTAGCGCGCTGCGCTGAGAGCCCGAGAAGATGCCGTTAGCGGCCTGCTCGGCCAGCTCTCGTTGGCGAATCACGATATTTGAAAGCTGGCCGACAGCACCTTCTGCGACAGAGAGAAACGATAGGCCATCGTTAAGATTGCGTACGCCTTGAGCGAACACTCGTCGATCGGCACCCAGCAGCGAAGACACAGACAAACCGGCCGCGTCGTCAGCGGCGCGGTTTATCCTTAGACCCGAACTCAGACGTTCGAAGGTCTGTCCGAGCGCGCGCGAAGTTCGGGACAGCTGAGTCTCGACGCGCATTGCGCTTATGTTACTGGCCAACGTTATCGGCATAGCATCCTTGCTTACCTTGTTTCACTTCCATGTTTCGCAGACACCACGGGCAGAGTACAGGGGTAGCCTGCCGCCAAACGGTCTACACTAATAAGTTCGGCAACTTAAGTGCCGTACTTGAACAAACAAGTAGCGATTGGTGCAGATGTTCCGGCGCAAAATAGCCCAGACTGACATATGCTAAATGCTTGAAAATACAGCGCTCTCGAGACGGCCTGGATTTCTCCGGCTAAGATGCCGATAACACGAAGGTTATAGCTGCGAGTTAAACTGCAGTGACAGGGACGTGAACAGTATTTAAGGAGACAAGGATTGTCTCGGATAACGATTAATTCGAATTTGGCTTCGCTCCAAGTCGGGCGACGCCTTGAGCGCAACACAAATGTGCTGCGCAGGTCCTTCGAGCGCCTGAGCTCGGGACTGCGAATTAATCGAGCGTCTGATGATGCTGCCGGTCTCGCCGTTTCCGCCGGCCTAGAAGTCGATGCTCGAGTATTCTCCCAGGGCATCCGAAATCTGAACGATGGTATCGGGATGCTTAATATTGCCGACGGAGCCTTAGGCGAACTGAGCGGGATAGTAATTCGCATCCGCGAGCTTGCGACTCAGTCCGCCAACGGGGCCCTCAGCAACGCACAGCGCAAAGCCCTTGATGAGGAGGCTGAGGAACTAAGCAAAGAGTTTTCGCGTATCGCGCAAACTGCAAGCTTTAACGGACTTTCGCTACTTGGATCGGACTTCGATCAGCTTAGTCTTCAGGCGGGCTACGGCAGCGCGGGTTCAATACAATCAGACCTCGGCGGCGCGATAGGTGACCGCACCTTTACAACCAGTTCAGGGGGTGAACCTGGGATATCGTCAGACTTTCTGTTTGCGGATGTCGACCACGATGGGAACTTAGATCGTATTTACGCTGATTCTTTTTCAAATGAGCTAGTCGTGGAGCGTGGAAACGGGCGGGGCGAATTCGCCGAGTCTCAAGCACTCGATATCGGTACCCAGACAGGTCAGATGGTGGAAGGTGATTTCAATAATGACGGAAATACGGACTTGGCGATTCACGATGTATTATCGGACCAAATTTTGATCCTAAGTTCTGATGCAGGGGGAACATTTTCACAGACCGCAGCTTACTCTGTGTCTTCGCAAGCGGTAGGCGATGTGCGTTTAGGAGACGTTAACGGAGACGGTCAGGAAGACCTAATTCTAAGCTTGAGTACTGGCAGTGTCGAAATGTACTTAGGCAGCGCTGACGGCTCGTTCGCTGCCCCAAGCTCTCAGCTTTTCTCCGCTGCGTTCGAAGACTTTGAAGTCGCAGATCTAAATGGAGACGGTTTGGACGATATCGTCGGGATTGAGGGCAGCACTTCGAATCTAGTTACGCTGCTGGCTAATGGAGACGGAACGTTTTCCGAGACTGGACGGGTGGCAGTCAGCGGCAATACTGCCCAACTTGCGGTCAGTGACTTCGACGGCGACGGTATAACGGATGCATTAGTCGCTTACAACTCCGGGAGCAGTGATCTTCAGCTTTTTTCCGGCAGTGCTAGCGGAACTTTCTCCGCGTCTGAAGTTTTAGCAAGCGGCATTGGCTTAGACGGCTTAGAGGTATTTGACTTAGACGGTGACGGCTTCGATGACATCGTCAGCTTCGATAATGGAGCCGAATTTTACGATGTGAATTTCGGAGACGGGGCCGGCGGAATTAGTCAGGACGATACTTTGGTTTTCGACACCTCGGGAATTGCAGTCGCAGCAGTTGCCTTTGGTGATTTGAATAACGATGGTGTAGCCGATCTGTCCGTGCTTGCTGGGGGAGACCTCACGTTCACCAGCATTTCGAACACGACGAGTGGCACCGCTGCGCTGCTGCCGTTTTCACTAGCCTCTCGCTACGGAGCTCTTCAGGCGATGTCGATACTTGACCGAAAACTATCGGACATTGCCGGGCAGCGAGGTTCAATTGGTGCCTTCATCAGCCGAGTATCGACCGGCATCAGCAATTTGAGTGTAGCCGAAACGAGTTACGCGGCAGCCAAGAGCAGGATAACTGACGTAGACGTTGCGAGCGAAGCGTCGCAGCTCGCGCGCTCGCAGATCCTTCAGCAGGCGAGTGCTTCGGTTCTTAGTCAGGCAAATCAAGCTCCTTCACTGGCGCTTGGGTTGCTGTCCGCGTAGATTTGTTGTTTGTCGTGACCTTGCCCCGCAGCTCCGCAAGATGCTATTTTTGAGCCTCGATAAGTTGAGGCCGACAAGGGATGGATATGAAATCAAGCCACTTTTTTCTATTCGCAGCTTTAAGCTCTCTCTGCAGTGTTCCCGTCCTGGCTCAGCCGATACGTGCTCCGTATTATAATGCGCACTACAACGCGCGCGGTTATTCGACCGAAAACATAACCGTGCGTAAGAAAGGAGAAGATCCTTTTGCGCATCGCAGTAAGCATCAGGGGGTTAATATGGAGGCCTGGGAGCAAAACAGGATGGCCAATCCTTCTCAGCGAGCACCAATTAACCAGCCCGCGGCGCGTACACCGCAGGCTCAGCAATCTCCTGAAAAGCGGGGAAGGGACGAAGGACAAACGGACCCGATGCATCGCTCGGGCAGGTAGCAAATAATTCCTTACGGACGCTTACCCTAATCAGCCGGAAGATATTTTAGGAACGAGCCGGGCTTCTTGTAGAGGTGGTCAGGAACTTTACCCTCAAGGGACTTTTGATGATATTCGGGCAGTCGTGACCAATGCAGACCCTGCTTCATGTGGTGTGCTGTGTGGTAGCCGAGGTTGCCTGTTAAGATATTATACCAGCGGTGGCGAATGTTGTATGAGGCTTCGTGGTGGTCATCGGAGTCGAGCCCCGCGTGATGGAAGAAGGTGTGCAGGCACGTGATCACATAGGCGCCAGTCATCGGTATAATAAACACAAACAGCGCAGCCACCCAGTTGTAGTAGACAAGCGCAGTGAGCAGTGCAAGGCACACGGCAGTCATCGTCAGCATCGGTCGTAAAATTTTAGGGTGGCGCATTCCAACTTGAATCGCTCGCGGGTAGCCGGTCAGCGCAGTTGCAATCGTATACTCGACAACGCCCATAGTGCTGCCGTCACGGCGCATCCAGCGCGACTCGTCTTTTGTCTGGTCGAGGTAATTTAGGTGGTGACCCAGCACATGGTGCAGCGTCCAGGTGTTGGTTGCCATTGCCGTTTGAAAAAAGAACACTATCTCCAGCAGGCGGTTCATGAATAAATTTCTAAACATTGCCACGTGTTGATGGTGGTGATTCCAGGCCGCAATCAACCCTTTAGGAACAATCATCAAAGCGCCGTAGAGGGCCAAGATCCAAGTATTTGAAATTGTGAAGAAAACGAACAAGTCGAGCGCGAACAGCGAGAAAAACACAAGGACCGGAATTTGGTCTTCTTTGTACCGGGTGATTGCCACTGACGACTCTGTATTCTGGGGTGGACCGGCAAACCGCCTAAAAGGCAGTTTACACGCACGAGCTAGACTGTCTACGAGAAAAAATAGCACAAATCAAGCGCGATTCGGAAGTCGGCTCAATTAGTTAGCGCCTCTGGAGCTGCTTCAGCTAAAAAGCCAAGAACTGCCGGGTGCTGGATATTGGTGTAGAGCACGATGTCGCCCTTCCTGCAAATTGAGCTAAGTCCTGTGCTCGGGTCGCTTTGCGCGACCACGCCGGCAATACTCATCACTCCCTGATTCTCGACGAACAGCGCACCACCAGAATCTCCCCGGCACGGTGTTGCCAGACCGTTCCGATTAACTGTGAACAAATGATTAATTGTCTGGTTTTGGATAAGTGTCGTTCCGGCACGGACTATCGGTGCAATGCTGTTCTCACTTTGTCCGACACCGGCCACCACAGCGGCTTCGCCGACCTCGACCTCTCGAGAGAGCATAATTGGACTTGGTGTAACCTTCATTTCCGTCTCGGTTTCGACAACGGCTACATCGTTGAAGACTAAGCCGGCCACCTCATCAATCGTGAAATATTCGTTAATGAAAACCTGCTTCGCGGCATGCGAACCGCGCAGCGTATCGATACGCAATGCAAGTACGCCGCCGATGAAGCAATGAGTCGCGGTAAGAACTTTCGTTGGAGCAATAACGGTGCCTGTGCATAGGTGGAGCTGGCCGTCGGCGGTTTCTATATAGATTCGCGCAACGGAGCTTCCAGCGTCATCCGGGACCGGAGCTTCGCAAACCTCGCCGTTAGCAATCTTCAGACCAATCGCGCTGCAGGCATCAACCGATCCTGAGGCGAGATCGCTGGACGCTAAATCGTCTTTTATCGGAGTTTCCTCACCGGAGCCGGAACTGCCGCCGCAGGCGCTCAAGGCGAGAGTGCTAAGCAATATCCAACAATAAACAAAACGCATTGGCACCGTGCTCTAATCAGGTCTTTAGTTCAATCGGCTTAGTTTCTGTCTGTCTAAAGTACTGGATATAATGCTAGCGGTAGTCACCAGACATCTCAGCATAAATAATTATAACCTGTGACGAGCTGATCTGCGTCATGGTGCCAGTTTTTTGTTAGTTAAACGCGGGTCTGTGGTAATTAGCTCGCAATGTTGAGGGCTTAGAATGAGTAGCTTAGATCGAAGGATTAGATGCAAGTGGGTGCCGGAAAACGATGAATTGTACAAGCAGTACCACGATCGCGAATGGGGCCTGC
>JAUIIP010000323.1 GCA_030431555.1 bacterium | reverse complement strand
TCGGTAGAAGCGAAGAGTGTTTTGAATTCGGAAAGGCTTTCGTCAGCAGCCAGCCGCAGAGAAGCAAGGCACCCAGCATGGCAAGCATCCACAGCAGTGCCGCCGATTCGAAACTAAATGCAGGTAACCAGCTGTAGAGAAACGCAGCGGGCGGCGGAAAGTGAAACGGGGTCCTCAAAACTTCCCCGACAAAGGTGTCGCTGGGAGCTATAGGTAGGTTTTCTGCAAGATTCAGTTTGGGACTATAGAAAGGCGCGCCGGTAAAGGCGGTTAGGCCATAGACCCAGTAACATAGAAAGTCCCATTCAGGCGGCTTGATCCAATTGGAGTAAACGATCGAGCCTAGCCTCAAGCCTGCGGCTGCTGAAAGAATAAGCAGGATACAGTGCTCGGCTTTACGTCCAAGTCTATCCTCGCCGCGAAGCTTGCAGCAGAGTCCCAGCAGTGCGCCGGCGCTGACGCAAAAAACGAATTCCGCACTGAGCGTGCCACTGCGCGACGCGAGAGCTGCCAGTGAACCGATTAGGGCTGTTGAGAAGAGATAAAACTGCATAGATATCTCTCTTTTTTAGAGACGGTCTTTCTTACACTCTTTCACTAGGGAAGCACAAGCCGACCCAAAAGTTACTACAAGCGGCTTGCACTTTTGGGGTTCTCGACTTGGATTTTTTTTGTTAATTCAGCCGTATCCCCGTGTGTATACGAGACACTCTCATTCCCGCAGCTTTTTGTGAGTTTTCTTAGGGAAATCCTGATTAGGGAAACGAGCGTCTAAGACGAAAGTAGAAATAAGCGCAGTTTATTCAACAAGGACGTTGTAGCAGCGTGCGACAATTCTTTACCGTACTCATCGCCATCCTCATCACGCCCGTAATTTCACAGGGCCAAAGTTTGCTGTTTCCTGACGGCGTCGAGCCTGGTTCGGCTTCCAGCTGCGAAGCGCCTGCGGGCAGCCGCTGCTGGTGGGTCGATTCTGACGCTTCGGGCGGGGGCGACGGATCTTATCAGAACCCGTTTAATAGTTTCGAAACGGTAGCCGGCTGGCAGACCGGTTCCACCTATCACCCCGGCCTAATACGTTCGGGGGACTATTTGTATGTGCGCGGATATTTCGATGCGAACAACCACGACGAGTCCAGCCACAGTATGCGGATTCACTTGGCAAGAGGTTATCAGGGAGGTTCGGTTCAGTACCCGACAGTCATTAAGAGCTGGCGCGGACACCCACGCGCCGTCTTTGATGGGCGGCATTGGCTGAATGACTTAGTGCGAATACGCGCTCTCAGTGATGATCATAACCATGGGGTGCTCGTTCAGAACATCGAAATTAAGCGTGCGGGCGGTCGCGGAATGGATATAGGAACCTATGTGCGCTATGCCGACGTGGCTGGTGTTGTGATTCGCGATGGGATTGGCGACAGCTATAGTGGAGAAGGTGGTGCGATACTTTTTCGTATGCAGTCAACATTCCACGACTTCAAAATTAGAAACAGCCTGCTCTACAACAACAAAGTTGATTCCGGATCGAACCTGAACAATCTCGGTGCTGTCAGCATCCTGGCCTCTACCTCGGCAGCTCCCGGGTCCAGGGTGGTGGTAAAGCATTCGATCATCCACGACGAGAAGACGGCGGTTCGTCACAAGCATTCCGGTTCGGTGCAGACCTTTGTTCATAACAACGAAATTTACAACGTAGAGCGCGGCTTTTACATGCGCTCGCACGAAAACTTTGCAAACAACAACCTAATCTATAACGCAGGTGATGTTTTCTACCTTGAGCCGGAAAATCAAACCGACCAGATTAAGGCACAGCTCTATAATAACCGAATCTTTAACAGTGCTCGTCTACTAAACCCTGGTTACGGCGGAGCTGCGTATCCGACCACCGTTGAACTTCACGACAACATCTTTGCGAATGTCGGAGGCGCTGACTTCAAGGGCAGTGATAGCGACGGCGATGGCCTCTCGAACGACGTCGAGTACAGTTTAGGCACCAACGCCTCATCGGCAGATACTGACGGGGATGGGGTGCCTGACGGGAAGGAGCTTTCTGACGAAACCAATCCATTCAGCCGAGGGAGTGGAGTGCCCCAGCTGCCGAAGATCCTTTGTTCTGAATGGAACGGGTATCTGACTCCAATGTGGAACGTGCTTGAGTTGGTGAGCGTTGGCAGCAGTGATTTAACGGCACAGGTGCGCTTGTATTCGCAAGATGCCGGCTTGGCGGATATCGTGCCGCTAACAATTCCGGCGGGAACACAGTTCGATCTGCTTGTGCACGACTTGCCCGGCCGTAAAAGCGATTCATACGGGCTAATTTGCGTCGAGCATGAAGGTGCACCCGGAGCGCTGGACGGCCGCATGGCTTACTACAGAGGCGCTCCTCTAGGCTCCGAGAGCGGCGGCTACGAGTTTGCATTCGGGATGGATTTGTCTTCAGGAAAGGTCGGTCGTCAGTATGTAGGTTACAATACCTACAATCCCAGCTTATCCGAGGCGACTGTCGGGAACGTAGTTGTGAACTGGCTGCAGCTTACCAACGTCGGACCGGTATTTGGTTCTGGTCAGCTCAGATTCTACAACATAAATGGTGGATTGGTCTCTGTTGAGACGGCAGCGCTTGGACCGGGCCAGCGAAGAGATTTCTCCGCGCACTTTTTTGGACCAAGTAAAATAGGTCTGGTTGAGTGGGTGCCCGACAATCCTAATCTGCAGTTTCAGTTTCGCAATGTCCGCTACGTCTACGACAACCCGTTTGCGGTCAATACCTTCGACACTGCGTATCAGCTTGAGGGGTCTGCCGGAGCTTCTGAGGAAGTTGTACTCCCGATTACTACTGAGAGTCGACGTGCAATTTTAGAGTTATCAAATCCGGAAGATTCGTCGCAGGCGTACGAGCTGCTGATTACAGATTATAACGGCCAGTACGTCCACGGCGAAGTACTGACCCTAGGGCCTAAGTCTGGAAATCACATGTTGATCAATGACTATATCGGTGACGGCTCGATTGGTAGAATTTCGATCACTCCGGTATCGGGCGGTAAGGTTCACGCTGTGCTGATGCATTACAGCTATGACGGCGGGAACGACATTTGGTCGATGTATGGAATCGAAGCTAAAGAGCCGGTTGGTTCCCTCGTAAAGAGTTCTTACAATACCTACC
>JAUIIP010000322.1 GCA_030431555.1 bacterium | reverse complement strand
GGCAAGCCGGAAGCTTTGGGTGAAGAATTCGAGAAACAGGACTTCGTATTGAAGGTCAACTCACTGACTCTGGAACAGCTGGTGAAGTTGTTATTCGAGCTCGAAAAAGGTAAAAGCCCCTTATTCTTAGGCAATGTTGACGTGTCTCAGGGCCGAGGTGATTCGTTCAGAGCTACGCTCGAAATCGCTTCTATTGGCTCCAGATAAACCGTGAGCGCTCAAGTGAATGCTGTTTCAGATATTTCCAGCCCGCGCATTTGGTCGGGCGGCAACAGTCAAATAAGTCCGATGAAACGCACAGCCAAACGCCTGCTGCTCTTCGTCGTGCTGTTGGCTCTATTTACGATAGTCCGCTTTCCCTACGAAGATCTCCTGGAAGATGAGTTGTCTGAAATCAGACGTCAAGCTGGCAACCAGGGGTTCTTCTTCGAACTAGAAGACAGCAGTCTTCGCTTTCCCGGCACCTTGTCATTCGAGCGCTTCGGCGCACTGATTGCTACTCGCAGCCTCCCTGTTCCGCTGGTTCTGACACGCGGGCAGTTCGAGCTGGACTTCCTGCCGTTCCTGCTGCTCCGTGCCCAAGTGTCCGGCAGCGCCAAAGCATACGGCGGGGAAATAGAAACCACCTTCCACCGAAATGTTTTTGGTGATGATTATTCGGCTCATCTTGAGGCCGATTCAATCAATCTTGCAGATCACCCTTCACTTAAGGCGCTAGGCATAAGCGGAAGTGCGAGTTTCGACGTAGCAGCATTCATCAGTGCCGCATCCCCGCCGCGCTCAGTCGAAGCAGAACTCCAGATAAACAACGGCGCACTCAGCTATCCAGGTAAAATCGCGGGGGCATTTGCTGTTCCCAAACTTAGCGCGCTGAATCTGGAAATCAGCGCCGAGGGTGACAACGGAAAATATTCTCTCGGCAAGTGCCAAGCCTCAAGCTCGCACGGCTCTGTTTCCTGCGGAGGAACATTTGAGGTCAATCCGGCCGGAATAGTCGAAGCTGCACAGCTGCGCATCGAGCTAGCGCTGAATGAGCTTGGTAGAACAGAATTTGGACCCTATCTGGCGCTGGCGGGCGGTGCTCGAGGCAGCTCGACAGGTGGCGGGGCATATACGATAGATCTCGGGCTCCAGCAGGGTGTCATTACGAAGTTTGCGGTAACGCCCGGATAGGCAAAAGAAAGACTTGTGAATTCGTTAGGATTTTCTCGATAATAGAGCCATGTCCAGCACTATATACATCGGCATCGCTCTTGTAGTTTCCGGCGGCTTGGCCACCGCAGCGATTCTGCTGGCCTCGAAGTACCTTAGGGGCAACCTGACAAAAGCGGCACACGCTGATGTGGAAATAGCCCGCGCTAAGGTTGCCAAGGTCGACCAAGCTCTTGAGCAGGCTTTTACGCTGATTGAAGCGATGGTTCCCTACGATGAGGTTGTCGCCAGACAGGGGGAAATAAGCGGGTTTGAAGAGCGTTTGGCCAAAGAAAAGGAAGCGCTGGCCAACCTCGAGCGCAGCCTGCAAGGCAGCCAGGACGCGGTGGATGCGAAGGAAGCCAAGCACAACGAACTCAAGATGGGCCGTGAGAACAGTGCGAAAATCGCTGATGAGCTCAAAGCCAGCCGCGAACGCTTGATGAGTGAAACCAGCGCGCTGGAGTCTCAGGTGAACGACGCTCAGACTCAGCTCGAAACGCTCAAGGGCTCGAATACTCTGACCAAGGACCAGAAGACCGGAATCGACGAAATAGCCGGTGGCCTAGAGAAAAGCAAAAAGCATTTGGGCGAATTGAAAGAAGTTTACGAACAAGCATCAAATCGCTTTGTAAACCTTCAGGCGCAGTATTCGCAGCTGGAACTCGAGTACAGAAATTTGGTCGAAAAACAGCTTAGTGGCGAAGCCTAACGTTCCATACACAGATACGAGATATCTCTAACCCCCTGTTATAACAGGACACTGCTTGCCATTTCTTCAATTTTGTGACAAAAAAGGGCCTTAATTTTGCCCGGAATAGTTAGTCTAGTGAGGTCTTAGAGATCGTGCCAACTCAGCAAATGTCATCAAACGAAATAGCAGTTCTTAAGTCGCTTTTTCAACGCAAGCAAATGGAACAGGAACCGCTGAGCGAAATCTCTGACATCGCCAATGTGACTGGCATTCGCAGTAACGAAGAAGTGCAGCGCGCACTTTATATCCTCGAAGGCAAGAGCCTTGTGACTCCTGAGCCTGCAGGCGATCTCACCAGCTCGCAGTGGCAGATCACCGACGTAGGTCGACGTGCAGTTGATGTGATTGACGGCGCCGCCTAAGACTTAGACGCCAACAGCTCGCAAACAGCTCTTATCAGTTGAATATTATCTGAGTGACCGGTCATGTTAGCGGTGATGCGCCCGCGGATCGGTCTGCCGCCGAGAAAGATGTCTCCAATGATGTCGAGTATTTTGTGCCTGACGAACTCATCGGGAAATCGAAGGTCGGTATTAATTACGTTATCGTCACCTACCAAAATGAAGTTGTCTAGACGACCACCCGCAGCAAGTCCGGCCCGCTGCAGCCGCTCGATGTCTCTGAGGAAACCGAATGTTCGAGCGGGGGCGATTTCGTCCTTAAATTGCTCGACTCCGTCCATGACGAACGAATATTGCTGCTTACCCACCGGCTCGGGATAGTTTAGGCTGTAATGAATTTCAAGCTTGTCGGCAGGCTCTAGGCAAATGTATTCACTGCCATCTTCGTTCTGAACGCGCACCGGCTCGGTAACAGCGATTTCGTACCATGAGCCTTCCTGTTGTTCCAAACTGACCTGTTCGATGACTTTACAGAACTCCGCGGCGGAACCGTCAAAGATCGGAACTTCCTGATTACACTTAATTAAGACATTGCTGATGCCGTAAGCGTGAAGCGCTGCCAGCAAATGCTCAATAGTAGAGGCTACAACGCCGTTTCTACGTATGGTCGTTGCAAATGCAGTCGACTCTACAAAATCAACGTACGCCGGCACTGTCTGCACGCCGCCAATCTTTCCGAAGTGAATGCCGGAGTTAGAGGGGAGCGGCTCAAGCACCAATCCGCTTTTCTGACCTGAGTGCAGACCCTGGCCGTATAGAACTGTGCCCTGCTTTAGAGTGCGCTGCCCCAAATCTCGACCCGCGAGCACAGATGAAAGTGCTGCGGGATG
>JAUIIP010000321.1 GCA_030431555.1 bacterium | reverse complement strand
TGGGTAAGAAATTGATACGGGAGAAGAAAATTGTGTTATTAACACAATAAACGTCACAAACCGTCTCCGGTCGTTGATAACATCAGTGTCTGCCGAACAAAAGCGAGTTTGGGGTGTCGGCAGCACTATTTGGTCGATTTATTTAGCGTCGTGGAGGGATCATGAAGCAGCTAGGGTATGCAATTATTCACGGAGACTCTGAGGGTGAAGAGGCGTATTTTGCCAAAGCCAGGCCATTGGCTACGGTTTCCCAGGCAGCCGCCTGCCGGGAGTATCCAATCATAATTGAATCAATAGCAATGAAAGAACTGCGCGCCCGTCTCGAAAGAGAGGGGAAACTGGGGCGAAATACGGGTGCTTTCGCCATATTGGGAAAGCTCCTTCGTCGGGGACGAAGACGGTAATGGGCGAAATGTAGTCCACTGCCAACTCTCACTACCTTTCGGCCGCCTGTTCTCCCCAGGCGGCCTTTTTTATTGGGCTTCTTGCCTGGGCGTCGCGAATGCCACAGAATCTGCGAGGTATGGACAAGTCTGTTGATTACCTAATCGTCGGCTCCGGAATAATCGGGTTGAGTATTGCGCGCAGCCTTAAACGCCGAGACTCCTCTTCCACTATTTTGCTTATCGACAAGGAAGAGCAATTGGCTGCTCATGCTTCGGGAAGAAACAGCGGTGTTCTGCATGCTGGCTTCTACTATACGGCGGACAGTCTCAAAGCTAGATTTACCGTCGAAGGCAACAAAGCTCTCAAGCAATTTTGCAGTGACAATGGCCTAGCAATCAATGAATGCGGCAAGCTGATAGTTGCAGCTGACGAGTCTGAGCTGCCCGGGCTGGATGAGTTGGCCAGACGAGGCAGGAGCAACGGCGCCCAGCTCGAAATTGTCAGCGCAGAACAAGCGAAGGAAATAGAACCGCGAGCTCATACCTTCGAGCGCGCGATATACTCCCCGGCAACAGCAACCGTGTCTCCGGCGCAAGTAGTTACAAAACTTGCAGAGGTTATTCAGGCGCAGGGAGTGGAGCTGGCGCTTGGAGTCAGATACCTAGGATTTGACGGCGGCAAAGTCCACACAAGTGGTGGGGTAGTCACATGCGGCAGGCTGATTAATGCTGCGGGGCTGCACGCAGACAAGATTGCCGCTCAGTTCGGCTTCGGCTTGGATTACACAATTCTTCCGTTTAAAGGTTTGTATCTTAAGTACGCTAAGAACAAGACAGATATAAATACCAATATCTATCCGGTGCCTAATCTGCGAAATCCCTTTCTCGGAGTGCATTTTACCAAGACCGTAGATGGAACGATAAAGATCGGTCCGACCGCGATCCCCGCCTTTTGGCGAGAGAATTACAAGGGGTTTTCAGGCTTCTCGGCGGCGGAAAGCCTCGTAATTCTAAGCAGAGAGGCGGATTTGTTTCTGCGTAATTCGTTCAACTTTAGAAATCTTGCTTTCGAAGAGCTGCAAAAGTTCAACAAACGCTATTTTATCGGCCTCGCTAAAAAACTCGCGCCTGGAATCGACGAGAACGGCTTTGGGGAATTCGGGCCTGCGGGTATCCGAGCGCAGCTGCTCAAGAAGTCCAGCCGCGAACTCGTGCAGGATTTCGTAGTGGAGGGTGACGAATTCTCAACCCACGTCCTTAACGCAGTCTCGCCCGGCTTCACCTGTGCATTTCCTTTCGGTGAGTATGTGGTGGATGAATATATTCTTTAGAAAACCGCAGCGATAAAAATTAGCAGCGAACGCCGGGATTCCTAACGAACGACAGTCGTGACGGCGAAGCTTTGCTGCACTCTAACCAGCTCGCTTGCAAGCTTAACGTTTTCGTCTTTTGCCGTAACCACGACGACTCCGTAGCTGTCGGCGGATGTCTGGAATGCCTCGGCATCATGAAGAGCAAGATAGACGGTTGCTCCGGGAGCAATTGAATATTCACGTTCCGAACTCACAGTTGGTCCGTTGACCATAATCTTGAACTCGACTGTTTCCTCGCCCGGATTGCTGACTCTCAGAAAGTTCTGCATGTCCAAGTAAAGATTGAACGAACCGAAAACATTGTAGCTCGTGGGTGAGGCTGATTGTGTACCGAACATGCGCGTAATACTGCCTGTGTTGTCTCTGTGGTAAAACATGCTCTGCGAGATTATGGAATTGCTAACGTTCGGCATTACTTTGGCAATGCCGCCTTCGCCCGGCGAAAGGTAGTCACTTGCCTTCACATGGTGCTGTGCATGGGGTAGCAACGTAAACGACTGTTCGAAAACTTTGTCGCCGCTCTTGTCAAGTATACTGAGCCTTACCTCCACGGAGACGCCGAGAACATTGATCACTTCAAGCCAATTGTCTTCACCGAAGCGGCGGGATACTCCCATGATAGTCTCCTGCCCGGTGCCGGCTTTGGCCAGCATGGGAAATGCAAAGTCATAGGAGGTTGGCGCAGTTCCAGCGGCTGTGTCTGCGCCGTACCGGATCAACTGCGCAATATACGGCTTCTCCGCGTCGGTAGGTTCTATTATATGTACGCCGACCACTGATGGTCCTGCAGTCACGTGACCACCATCCAGATCCAATCTGCCAAACGCGGGAACGGTAATATTACGAGTCAACAAAATTTCGCCGCGCTGATTATATGTTTTGATCGTATAGCCCACTGATTCGGAAGCAAGGTTTATCACCGACAGCCAGTTTGACACCTCGTTGCTGAGCTCTGCTGAGTTGGTACTTGGCTGAAAGGTGTTAAAGCCAACTGCGGTATTCCCGTAGCTTTCAACGGCCAGTGGAACAGCGAAAACGTAATCGAACCTGGACGACGACAAGCCCGCAAGTCCATTTTGTCCTCGATAAAATAGAAGATGCCCGTCGATGACGTTGTCGAATTCAAGCTTAACGATACCGTAAGACTGAGGAACGAAGCCCTCCATGTCATTCAATATCAGATCAAACTTGTTCTGAGCCCTGACTACTACGGTCTGTTTCCCCGCCAGTGTGCCGTCAATTGCGTAAAGAGAGACAGTTACTTCAGTATCCTCGAGTGTAGGATTAACCAGTTCCAAAACATTAATCATACTGAGATAGCTATTCCAAACTGTGTAAACTACGTCTTTTAGGTGACGCACGAAGCTGCCTGAGTCGTAGGGATCGGTGCCCGCTTCTATCTCCTCAGCGTTGCTGACCCCA
>JAUIIP010000042.1 GCA_030431555.1 bacterium | reverse complement strand
CTTTGTGTCGGGAAATGATTTCTCGAGTACGGGAGCAACATGTTCTTCAAGAGTTCTGACAGCAGTTCTGTTGGGTAGATGCCTTGCGCTTCCATGGAAGACCGCCAGTATCCCCTCCGCCGGCAAACCGAACTTTTCACGCAAGTGTGTCGAGTCAGCCGCGTTTGGTCTTAGTTCAACAGGCTGGGGAAGAGGAAGCATTTTATTCTTGTCAGCAGCGGATGATTTAGCGAGGAGAACTGCATCGCGTTCGCTCATCGTCACAACCAAATCGGCCAAGTGACAAGCTTTGGATTCGATGCTTCCGATTAAGGTCTTAAAAATCCGGTTTAGAGGGAAATAGTCTAATCCGCGATCGCGCAGCGCCACCTCGGCAAATTCCTTCTCAACACCGTGTGAGAGGTAGACCGAGGCTATCGGATTCATACTGCGAAACCGAAACAGACCCCAAGGAAAGTCAAACACTACTAGGTCAATCTGGTTTTCAGCGCAGACTGTTCGCAGTGCGTTTTGAAACCTGTTGCTGAAATCGAGGAAGTGCGGAAGGTGTGTACCCAGAAGCCGTGGCTCATTAAAAAAATGCAGATTGGATGACGGCAAGCTGCTGCAATCTTGCGCTGGAGTTTCGTTTGGCAGCATGAAATGAAGCTCATGCTCGTTTAACAGCTCAATCACACCGTCAAATCTCATTCGATGTCCTTGAGGGCTCAGCAGCGATAAATGAGGCACTGTTACAAGTATTCGGAGCGGACGATTAACATCAGAGAGCGGAGAAGACGGCTCGCTGTCTTCAATCATTGAACTATAAAGCTTATCTAACTGCTTTGCGGTTCTTGACCACAAATGATTTGTCTTTACGTACTCTTCGGCATTGCCGGAAAGACGCTTAGAGATATCGGCGTTGTTCAGGACGAGAGTAATGGCTTCGGCAATTTCCCGGGGTGCATCTGCCAGCAGGAAATGCTCACCGTGTCTGGCGCGAAGGCCTTCAGCGCCTTTAGCTGTAGAAACCACTGGAAGCCCGGCCGCAAACGCTTCAAGGATTTTCAGCCTAGAGCCTCCTCCGGATTTTAGCGGAACAACCATGCAGCCCGCCGTGCTCAGCGGACCGCTCAAATCATCAACATCAGAATCGATTGTAACTCTGCGGCCTACGCAGCGTTTGAGAGCAATCCCCGGCCGCCTGCCAATAATCCTTAGTGTCACATCAGGCAGCTTGTGCTCGATAAGCGGCAAGACCTCCTTAATAAAGAACAACAGTCCCTCTTCGTTTGGCGGGTATGATAACGTGCCCACAAAGAGCAGTTCAGATTGACTGCGTTGCTCGCACGTCCGTTGCGAAACGCCCGGCACGGCGTTCTCAGCGATGCAGACCGATGAGGAAAGCTTGCTGAAGTAGCGAAAGTCCTGTTGGGACACTGCCGCTACAGCATCTACGTTGCCAACGACACTTCGTTCGAAGCACGTTAACTTACGGGCCTGACTTCGACGGAACCAACGCAGCACTGGATTGGTGGTTCCGGCAGCGATTTCACTGAGCAAGGGACCTTCGCAATTATGCGCGTCGAGAACTTTTACTACATTGCAGCGGGCACGCAGAGCGTTGTCTGCCACGGCAAGCTCGTCTATCTGCACAAGTTGAATCTTCCAAGCATCCAGCAGCAAGGGGAATAGCCTAACGAGGCGCGCACTGTAGTTTGCCTTAACGATGTAAGGAGTTCGGCCCAGGAGGGATGAAATAAGATCCAAGCCCTTGCGAAACAGACTGCGCGGTCGTACTTCTACATGCACAGCTTCGCAGAACTGGCGCATGTGGTTGACGTGCTCTAACCGCGGTAAACGGCTTGAGAGTGAGCAGAGGAATACCCGATGTCGCCTGCTTAACTCCTTCGCAAGGTGATATTGACGAAGCTTCGCACCGCTGTCGGCAGGATAAGGGAATTCGCCGGTTAGAATTAAGATCCGCACTGCATCTACCTTATTTCGCTTTCAAGCTGCCGATATAGGTCGTTGTGTGCTGCCGCGGAACGTTCCCAAGTAAACTCCTTAAGGCGCATCGACCCAAGCTGGAGCTTCCGGGACCTTAAGTCCTGATCTTCTACAGATTTAATTATCGCTTCAGTTATGCTTTCCTCCCTGTCGGCTTCGACCAGAAAAGCGCACTCGCCGGCGACTTCTGCCATCGCAGAATTGTCCGAGGTTATGATGCTTGTATTGCTGGCCATTGCCTCAAGCAAGGGGAAGCCAAAGCCTTCGTAGCTGCTCGGATAAAGCAGCGACGCCGCTCTTGAGTAGAGGCTTGACAGCTCACTTTCACTCACCTCCCCCAAATAGCTAACGGGGGCAAGCTTAGCCGCTTCATCGATCAGGGATGCTATTTGATCTCCCTGGTAGCCTTTACGTCCAACTATTACCAGCGGACAAAGCCGGTCCTTTAAATGTGTGTAGGACTTTACATATGCGCTGAGCAAGTTGCGATAATTTTTGCGCGGCTCCAATGTCCCAACGGAAAGAATTATTTCGCCTGTTGAATCATGCGATGCTTGAGATGTTTGCTCATCGCCTTCCCGGAATGTAAGCAAACTATCATCGAAGCCGGGGTAAATAACTGAAATCTTGTTCGGCTCGATAGACGTGAGTTCCAGCAAGTCACTCCTCGTTGCCTTAGAAATACAAACAACATGTTTAGCTCTAGGTAGGAACTCGATCAGTTGTCGATAGTGATTGTATGACCGAGAGTCGAGGCTCGCAGGTTCTTTTAAGAAATACAGATCGTGGACTGTCAGCAGTAGCGGCACTGAGGATACGGGAGTAAAGAAATCTACGCAGTGCAGCAAGTCGAATTGCTTTCGCCGTAGTTCAAGGTCGAGACTTAGCTTTTCCAGTCTACTGTGAGGTGGAGTTAGCAGCGAAAGGCGTTTCGGCCACAGTTCCTTAATCCGCGATGTTTGATCTCGCCATGACTTCAACAGAGTGATCTCTGCGCTGAGATCGGGCAGTCCCTTCAATGAGCTTAGGAGTCCGCGTAAGTAACGGCCAATGCCTGAATTATTGTAAAGCGCAATTCTTGCGTCTACAGCGACTTGCATAAAACTTCTTTTGTTCCGGGCGCGGAGTGATTGCAACGCCTAGGGCTCCGTGGCACTCTCTTCGGGAGTCTGTAGCTTGCCATTTTGGCTCTAGGCTTGCAACGAAGTGCGGAGAGCTGTTGACGTTGAATCATAATACCAATCTTCAGGCCAAACCATCGGCGGGTGACTCGCTTGCAGTTCAACGATGTGGCGAGTGGTTCAGAGAACGCCGCCATTTTCTGTTGGAGCAGATGGGCTTGCGCAGGGAGGTTATTGATTTAGGTGCTGATGCGCCTTTGGCGACTGTTGTCGTGCTCAACTATAATGGGGAGCACGTTTTACGCCGATGCCTCGATAGTCTGCTTGCCCTGACCTATCCGAATTTCGAAGTTTTGATAGTCGACAATTGCTCGTCCGATGTCAGTAAGGATATTATCGCCGAGTATGAGGCAGCTAAGCCCGCAGTTATTCGCTCCCTCATGCTCACTCAAAACGAAGGTGTGGCCGGCGGTAGAAATGCGGCCCTTCCGATGTGCCGGGGTGAGTTAATCGCGTTCATGGACAACGACGGATATCCAGATCCGACTTGGTTGAGCGCCTCCATCGCGGAACTAAAAGAAGACAGCGGCCTCGGGGCAGTTGCCCCACTGGTTTTTTTCTCTTCGCGTGAAACGCTTTTGAATGGCGCGGGAGGGTTTAGAGATCAGCGCGGCCATGCCCGCGACATCTGCTTTTCTGAGCCGCTTGAGTTTGCTCACCTGCCCTCGGAGGTTCTTTATCCAATGGGCTGCGGCATGGTTCTGACTCGAGATGCCTGTGAACGAGTGTTTCCTTTGGACTCAGCACTGCCGAAATGGTTCGACGACGTGGAGCTAGGTGAGAAAGTTTGGCGTGCGGGCTACTCAGTTAAGCTTTGCCCATTTGCGCATGTAGTGCACGGATTTCACGGCACAGAGCGGCAAGAGAAGAGAAGCCTATGGCGTCAGGCCCTTCTGTTCGAGAAAGCGCGAATAAGACATGCACTAAAGTATCCGGCCCGAAATAGCGTATTCTACTTCGCTGTCGTTGAAGCCTCTTCCTGGCTGAGGCGTATTGGAAAACCGCGCCAGCTCCTCGTAGAGCTGCTTGCCTGGTGCTGGAACTTGCTGAATATTCGGTCGGCCATGGTTTTACGCAGAAAATATGCTGAGCGAGGGGAGTCCGTAAGCGATTTATACACTAAGGAAATGGGTCCAGCTTATCCGGATAACCATCTGCTGCGGGCGAATACAGTCGCTTGGGGTCCGGTGCTCGATTTCGAAGGCGGCATCGAGGAGGCAATGCTGCACTACGGCTGGTTTCCCGTGGAGTGTGCCGAAGCGACGACTTTTCGACGTGCTGCTGAGCATGCCGCATGCTTTTTTCGTATTCCTAGCGGTGGGAGCAAAGGATTAGCCATTAAGGCGCGCGGTTCAGAACGCGCAGTCAAAGTAAAGTTTAGAGTTCGTAGTTTAGGTCATCAAACCAGTGAAGAGTCTTTTCTAGCGGAGTTTGGCACAGGTGCATGGCAGACTCTTATAATTCCGCTGAAAGTTGAGGGCGGGGATATCGAACTGCAAATACACTGCTTCGAACCGCATTCGCTGGAGGTAGCAGCGATTTCTTTTGAGCTTGCTGATACAGATGGGTGAGGCGGCACAGAAATTTTTGAATGAGGACAGTGGTTCCTCGCCCCGGCTTATCGACGTTAATGTCTTCCGTGCGGGCGGCGCGCTTATGCTTAGGCAGGTGCTGGTGCAGTTTATTGGTGCCGTCACCGGTATAATCTTAGCGAGAACGCTCAGTCCGGAGCAGTTTGGCTACTACGCTATATTCACATTTGCCTATTTTGCACTTCTGGCGCCGGGAGATTTGGGTCTTGGTGCTAGTTTAGTGCGGCAAAAATCTGAACCGGCAGTGAAACAGTGTCGGCAAGTGTTCACTGTTCGGCAGCTGATGGACTGTTTGTTGCTGTTTGTCGTTTGGATTGCTGCGCCTTTTATCGCGTCAGTCTATGAAATGGGTAATGACGGCGTCGCGGCAGTACGCTTGATGACATTTGCGGCGCTTCTACACTCATTTCAGATAATTCCGTTGGTCTTAATGGAGCGCAGCATGCGGTTTACATCGATCGCAGTTGTTGAGGTAGTTCAAGCGTTCGTTTTTGCAGGCTCGGTAGTTTATTTATCCTCGGCCGGTTGGGGTTTACTGAGCTTTCCAATTGCCTGGGTGCTGTTTTCTATCTGCGGGGCACTGCTTGCCAATCTGATGCACCCCTGGTCGTTCGGCTGGAAAATCAACATGAGATTTGTCCGTGCACGACTGCCTTTTTCTCTTCCTTACCAAGCGGCTTCAGCTGCGTCGCTGGGTAAAGACGCAGTAACTCCTGTTCTAGTTGGCATAGTACTTGGAGCCGCTGGAGTTGGATATATCAATTGGGCTCAAATGCTGGCAATGATTGTCGGCCTCGCGGTAACAGTTCTGCACCGTGTTTGCTTTGCTGCTTTCGCTAGAATTCGCTCAGATCGCGCGAAGCTTGGTGAGATGATCCAAACCTCGCTCCGACTGGCGCATATGTTTGTAGCACTACCGAGCATTCTAATTTTAATCTATGCGGTACCAATTACTGAGATAGTATTTGGTGCTAAATGGCTTGCAGCTCTTCCGATTTTTTATGCGCTCTGGCCTGCGAATCTTATTGTGCCAACGCTGCAGCCGGTGCTCGCCGCGCTAAACGCACTTGGAAAGTCAGGCAAGGTCCTTTGGTTCTCCCTTGGATTCACCGCGGCCTTTTGGCTTGCTGCTGCCATCTTGGTAAATGTTGTGGGTGTTGCAGGCTATGCACCCGCGTTCCTGCTGTATCATGTATTTAGTCTGTACTTCATCAGAACGCTAAAGCAATTCGACGTCAGTTTTTCCGTCAGCCGCGCTGCGATCCCGGTGTGGCTGCTTGCGGCGGCGGCGGCGCTAGGCGGCTCGGTGGCTGCGCAATTGTCTTCGCTGTCGGGGCTTGTGGAGTTTATGCTGGCGGGAGTTGTCTCGCTTTGTATTTACGCTGTGCTAGTTCGGTATGTGCTTTTTGATAGGTCGCGTTAGCAGATTGTGACGTATTAGACGCTGATTAGTAGGTCAAGAAGATGGTTGAGGCGAATAAGGAAATATTGCGAGTAGATTCTGAGCGACTGAAGGGTTGGTTCGAAGAGCTCTCAGAAATTGGAGCGACTACCCAGGGCGGCGTGTCGAGAAGAGCTCTTACTGAGGCAGACTTAGCAGGGCGTAACTGGTTCAAAGTCAAAATCCGAAGCTGCGGTCTAGAACTGTGGGAAGATTCTGCTCTAAATATTGGCGCTAAATATTCTAGTTTAGGTGCGTCCGGACCTTCTGTGATGACGGGCTCTCATCTAGACTCGGTGGAGAACGGTGGACGTCTGGACGGCGCTCTTGGTGTACTCGCAGGACTTGAGTGCCTAACTCGCCTCAAGGAACTTGAGGTTCAGTTGAAGCGACCGATCGAAGCCGTTTCATTTACGGACGAAGAGGGCCGGTTCGGCGGAATGATGGGCTCGCAGGCTCTTTGCGGAAAGCTTTCGGCCGGCTATGTGGAAAGGGCGAAGGATGTAGACGGCGTGGCGCTGAGTGATGTCTTGCGCTCGATTGGAGTCAATCCTGAAGGTTTGTACACTGCCAAGCGCAGCAGTGACTCAATTCATCGTTTTCTCGAGCTGCATATCGAGCAAGGCCCAGTTCTTGGCAAGGAAGAGATTAACATCGGAGTGGTGGAATCTATCGTCGGCTTGTTCAATTGGCGAGTAAGGTATGTAGGTCAGGCGAACCACTCGGGTACAACTCCGATGCACATGCGTGCTGACGCCTTCAAGGGTTTGGTGTGCTTTGCCTCAGCAGTTGATGAGATTCTTAAGAATCATGGGACACCCAGCAGTGTATCCAATATCGGAAAGGTTGAGTTATTACCGGGAGCCGCTAATGTCGTTCCCGGTCAAGCTGAATTTACTTTCGAGGTTCGTGACAGTTGTGGCGCTACTCTCAATTTACTTGCTGATAAACTGGCCGATGCTGCCACGGATATTGCCAGGCGATTGTCGCTGCAAATTCAGATCGACAGTATGGCCGAGATTGCGCCGGAGCAGTGTGACGGCGATACGATATCAATTGTCGAGAGTGCCGCAGCGGATCTTGGTGTGACTTCCAAACGAATGGTGAGCGGTGCCGCTCACGATACTCAGAATATGATTGCACTAGCGCCGTCAGCAATGGTCTTTGTGCCGAGTAGGGGAGGGTTCAGTCACTGCCCTGAGGAGGCGACTTCGTGGAAAGATATCTGCAATGGTGCTAACGTGCTGTTGAATGCAATTTATAGGCTTGCTTGCTGAGAAAACTTTCTGCCTGCCTATGGAGGATCTAGCATGTCCGACAGCAGACGGGTTGCCCTTCTTTCGGTTGATCTGCAATACCTGGACGCCATGCCCGATAGGGGTATTTTCCTCACCGATGACGTGAGTGCGCGGGATAGACATTATTACTTCGAGCGGCTTCAAAAACTTGTAATTCCAAACACGGCCAAGCTCCAGCGAGCATTTCGCGACAAAGGTCTTGAGATCGTGCACACCCGTATTCAGTCAATGACCGCGGACGGGCGAGATCGGAGTTTGTGGCACAAGCGTCTCAAGCTTCACGCTGCGCCTGGTTCAAAGGAGGCGGAATTTCTGCCTGAGACGGCTCCGGTCGATGACGAGCTGGTCTTCAATAAGACAGCGAGCGGAGTTTTTGCATCCACAAACATAGAGTATGTGCTTCGTAACTTAGGAGTCGTGCATCTTTTTGTTGCAGGAGTCTTTACCAATGAATGTGTCGCCAGTGCGGTACGGGCCGGCTGCGATCGGGGTTTCGACATCACGCTGGTCCAGGACTGTTGTGCTGCCGTGTCAGAGCAGTTGGAGAAAGCAGCGATTGACACTCTGCGTGATCGCTACTGCGACGTAGTTACTGTAGACGCCGTAATTGCCGCGCTACGTTAAAGTGATTTTATTCAAGCCTTGAGGCGAATCAGGATCAAGTCCGTTGCGAGTAGCATATTCGAATGCGGCAAGCTGACCGACGAGTGCAACGATCGCTGCTCGCGCCCAGCGAGCGTCAGGAAAAGGAACAGGGTATAGGGCGGGAGAGGCATGACGTGCGGATGTGGTGCCGGAAATTACAACAACAGGAGTTCCCCTGTTTAGAAGTCCAGCAATGGCTGTGTCTGCTGCATCATCGGGCTCGTCACTGTCGACAAAGACGACAACCCGGTCTTCGCGCCCGACGGCTCCGATTGGTCCGTGCATAAACTCAGCGGTAGAGTAAGCCTGGGAATGAACACGTGACGTCTCTTGGACCTTTAATGCAGCATCCAGGGCGCCTCCAAGGGCAAAACCCCGCGCCAGCCAAAAAATATTTCTCGGGGTGCCCAGGAAGTCAGCAATGGTACTTCCGATATCCATTTTGAGGATATCTGCAAAGCAGCTGGAAGCTTGAGAGGTGACAGGCGTTATATCAATTCCGCACAAAGCTGCGGAAGCGAAGAGCTGAGCAGTGAATGATTTTGTTGCCGGGACTGCCTTCTCTGGCCCGGCGTGGAGACGCATAATGTCGTCGGACGCTTGCCCCAGGTGCAGGACACTCTTCTCCTTGTCAGAATTAGTGATGCCCGCGACGAAGCACTTTCTCTCCCTCAGCCATGCAGCAGCGCTCGAGATGTCAGTGCTCATCCCCGATGCCGAAAATGCGTAAGCGTAGCAGTCGCTCCAGTCGCTGCGTTCAGTATGTTCTCGTGTGGCTAGCCAGGGTCTGAATTCTATCGCCTGCCTGCCGGAGATGGTTCCATAAAGGTAGGCCAGGAAAGTGCAGGCGTTGCCGGAACTGCCTCGACCAAGCAGCACCAACTGTTTTCTGTTTTCTGTCGACGCGCGGATTCGCTGTGCCTGCTGTTTCCAGCTCGCAGCCCTTTCAACAAACATCGCAGGCTGCTCATGCATTTCACTATACATCGCGCTGCCCGTTGTCATGAATCCTCCCTATCCTTGCGATTTTCGTTCTAATTTTTTGTAACTTTTGTGGTCCAGAAAATTTCCTGGGCCTGATCGTTTATCGAGGCGTACCTGAATGCGTTCAGCATCTCGTCGTCGTCACTAAACAAAAGCACCAACTGGCTTTCGTAGCATTTCATGACTGAAGCCTTCTTATACTCATCTACCTCAACGCTGAATTTACTACCCGGAAGAACCCCAAGCCGCTCGAAAGCCTTTTTTGCGTCATACGGCTTTTCGTTCGGCTGCGTTCCACGCCATACGTAAGGCAGATCCTCGTAGAACAGAAGTTTGATATTAGCTTTCACGAGTCGCATAGCTATTTGAGCGCATATAATATGGTCGACATGTCCGCCTATTCCCAGTGGAGCGACCAATATCAGCGGTCCCATGTTGCAGCAAAGCCTCGAAATAATCAGATAAAGCTCCTCGATGTAGTTCGCATCATCGAGGCGCAGCTGTCCGCTTCTGGTACCCTCCGATGTATAGACAAAATCTCCGCTAGAAGCGGAGCGTCGATGAATAGCATCCGGAAACCCTAAATGAACGAAGCTGCACTTCATTGCTTCCATTGCAGCAATGTCTTCGGCGCGTCGCTGCTTGGGTGGCGCGAAACCGCGCCTGCCGCGCGTCTTTTTGTTTAGTCCCGGTTTCGGCGGCTGAGAACAGCAAACCGTTATCACTAAGCGCGGAATTTTCTTTCTGACCGCTTCGAGCAACCCGTGACAACTAAGAGCCGCGTCATCCAAGTGCGGGGATAGCACGACAAGTCTCTCATATTTCGACAGATCGATGTTTTTTAGCAGCGGTTTAGTTTTCATTAAAGAACTCTATCGAACTACCGTAGTGATGTGCGGCGGACTCAATCATTTTAGCCGCAACCTCCTTACTTGGAACAAGCGGGTTTTCGGATAGCGCTTCGATGAGCCGAGCCGTTGAGGGGTTGATAGCGGCTTGGGCAGTAGCTCGCTGATAGTTTTCGAGCCGACGGAGCAAGGGCAGTATGTCTTCGGGAACTGGAGCGTCGGGTGGCTGCTTTTCGGTATTACTTTCACGAACAACTGCGGATACCTCTATTACACTGTCTTCGGCGAAGATTTCACAAGTCTCGTTGTTTTTGAGGTTGAGCACTAGTCCAACCGGCGTCTCTTCCCTAAGTGCTTTGAGCACGTGGACAGCCAAGTCTCCGAAGCCGGTACTTCCTCGGAAGAGCCTTAGATGCGGAGTGTCTTTCTTAAGCTCCTGCTGGAAGTGCTCGTAGTACTTGGGGATCGACTGCAGAATTACATCGGTTCGAGGTCCATGGGTCTTAGCCAAGCGGACAAAATCTTCCGGGCTGAAGTAGTAAGCCAGGTAAGAGTTCGGCCACATTCCGGGATGTTCTTTCGCCCAACGTGCACTGACTTCAAATCTAAGCTGGTGGTCTTGGTCCAGATCGTTCGGCGGGATCAAGTTCATCGGAATGCTATTAACAGCGGTGCCGCCGAAGGAGATTGAGCTGTATACGCTGGCGTGATTCAGCCCAAGGCAGTCAAACTTTAGCGGCTCCAGCTCTGCCTGCATGGATGCGGCGAGAGCCTCCAGATCCTCATACGCCTGGTCGCAAAGCCCGACTACACGCTCAAATCCACTATCTACCAATGCCTGCGTCACTATATTGGATGGGTTCGTGTAGTTAAGCAGTGTGGCGCGGGGTGCGCTCTTCGCCATTTCTGAGGCAAGCTTAAGAGCCTCTGGGATTGACCTCAGCGCAAAGAAGAACCCGCCGGGACCGACGGTTTCCTGCCCTGGGATGCCGAAGCTTAATGGGAGAGTCTCATCTATTCTTCTACATTCGAGGCCGCCCGGCCGCGAGCTGTTCAGAACTATATCCGTCCCTACGAGAGCATCCGCAAGAGAGGTCTCGGCCGCAACGTGAAAGCCTGCGTTGTTGGTTTCGGCCAGGCGGGCACACAACTTGGCGACTATCTCAAGCCTCTGCTCGTCGATATCGTACAAAGTTACCTTGTCAAGATTGAGAGCAGAAGCGTTCAGAGTCAACGCTTGAACCAAGCCGGGAACGTATGCGCTGGCTCCTCCTATGATTGTGAAATTTGTACGTTTCATTTTAGAATCTGCTGCCTCGATTCGCTGCTCAAGTTGAATCTTTCTGCATGGTCGCGGGAAATATAGAATGTCGCAGCTCTGCTGCCCCAGTCCAAGGCTATTTGGGGATCCTTATGCTCAATCATGCCGCAGACAAATCCAGCAGCAAACGCGTCGCCCGCTCCGGTGACGTTCGATACGACTGCGTCGCGTGGAGGGCAGCGCAGCGACTTTCCATCCAAGATTACCCGGGCACCCGCTTTGCCCTCTGTAAGGACCAGCATCTTAGCGCTAGTCGAAAATGCTTCTAGGTCTTGTTTGCCGGATTCACCTGCGCATGCTTCCAGCTCATTGAGAAAAAGTACGTCCCAAAAGTGGTTATCCCGCTCAGCCAGTTGCGACAGAAGTTCCGGATGCCAACTTGCACTAAGGCTTAGGGATGCGCCGGCGGAGGAAGCCTCCTCGAGTTGTTTCTTGAGCTGGGCAGCTTCGGGAAGTCCCGCAACATGCACCCAAGCAAAATTCTCTAGGCTCGGACAGTTCGCCAAAGAGGACCAGTCTGCCCTACTTAGAAAAGAACGATCGGTATTTGCTCCGTATACTATTGAAACCGCAGGGTCGTCCGAAGAGTTCCACGTCAGAGCTTTGAGGTCTTTTGCCGCAGACAGGCGATGACGGACGGCGGCGTCAGCCAAGCCGTTGCCGAGTGGGCAGGCCAGCGTGCAGTCAAATCCTAGCGCGCTGGCTACTATCGCTGAATTGAAAGCACCACCGATCGAAAGGTCCAAGCTGGAAACGAATTCTTCCGTTCCCGGCGACGGTGCTTTGTCACGCTGGGGAACGTAAGCTTCGAAGTACGCCAGCCCGACGACGCACAATGCAGCGGAATTGGGGTTGTTCATCTGAATCAGCCTAGCATGCAGCGTTAGGTGATCAAGCAATAGTTCAAAATCCGATAGGAATCCGCGATTTCTTTGCGAAAAGGCGAAATCTGCTTAAGTGCTTACCTGGAGGCTAATGCTAATCTGTGCTACTCTAAGCGCAATTTTATTTTAGGACTTAACAAGGGTTGGTTGTAATGTTGCTCCCACAGCTCAAAGAAAAGGCTGATAAAGCTGAATTTGTACTAGCTACAGATCTCGACGGGACGTTCGTCGGCGGTTCTGAAGCCGATCGTGATGCGCTCTATCACTTAGTGCGTACCCACCGCGAAAAAATGCTGCTGATATTTCTCACTGGACGCAGCGTCGATGCCACTTTGCCGATACTGGGAGATCAGTTGATTCCCTCGCCTGATATTTTAGTGGCGGATGTTGGTGCGACAGTCGTCGACGGCCGAACGTTAGAGATAATCCATGAGCTGCAAACAAAAATTCTCGAAAAATGGCCGGGTGAACAGTATATAATCGACCAACTCGATGGGTTTGAGCAGCTGGAACGCCAGCCGGTTCCCCAGAGCAATAGAGTTTCGTATTACGTAAATGAATCCGGTCTTACTGACGAGCTCAAGGCTGTTGTGTCGGAAATGCAGTGTGACAGCGTTTTCTCCGACGGCAAATACTTAGATATTCTTCCAGTAGGAGTTTCTAAAGGCGATACCCTTGAGTTAATTGCAGATGCTTTGTCTTTGTCTCCGGGGCAAATTCTGTCTGCCGGCGACACTTTAAACGATTACAAACTGCTGACCTGTTCTACTCGTGCCGTCATAGTGGGAAACGCCAAGGACGATCTGAAGCAGCGAATTCCTGAATCTGATCGAGTATTCCATGCGACCAAGAATGGCGCTGGTGGAATCCTTGAAGCGCTTTCGCATTTTGAGCTGGCGATACCGCCTGACAGCGTGGTCCGGGAAGACGAGTTTGGCGATGCTGAGTTAGTTGTCGTCTGTCATCGCCTGCCTTTTAAGGAGACTGAGGTCGGCGGAAAGAAAGTGCGCAAGGTCAGCAGTCCCAACGGAATGATTGCAACACTTCTGCGGTTTTTCGAGACTGAGTCAAAAGGTTGCTGGGTTGCTACCTCTGCAGAGAATAGTCGGAATCCCGACAATTACGAATATCGCGTGCCAATCGACGAGGAACGGCTGCCGAATGTCGCTGCTTCACGTGTGCCGTTTACTGAGCGTGACCTAAACCTATTCCACAAGCGATTTGCCAAAGAAGCCCTTTGGCCGGTGATTTTTTCATTTCCCGGAAAGGCTCAGTTCAGCGAGAAGCTTTGGAACCATTATGTTGAGATTAACCGCATCATCGCGAAGCGGGTAGCAGAAGAGGCGGCAGAAGGTGCGCTTGTATGGTTTCACGACTACCCTCTGTGGATGGCACCGTACTTCCTACGAGAGCTTAGACCGGACCTGAAAATGTCGTTTTTTCACCACACGGCTTTTCCAGCGGCGGATATCTTTAATATGCTGCCGTGGTCCCGCAAGATCATTACAAGTTTGCTGCAATGTGACCACATCGGCTTTCACATTCCGCGTTATGTCGAAAATTTTCTTGATACAGTGAAGAGCCATGTTCCCGCTCGTGAGATCGAGCGTGTTCCTTCGGCTCCGCGCTATATAACCTTCGGCTGTTCACTTGGCGTAGAGTCTTACGCGTCTGCAATTGAGGTTAACGGCCGCATGATCAGACTCGGTACTCACCCGGTGGGTGTTGATCCGAAGCAGATTGCGGCGACTCTCGAAACCTCCGCGGTGCAAAAGACGATAGCCGAGCTCAAGTCTGAGCATGCAGGGGCAAGGTGCATCCTGTCGCTTGAGCGACTAGACTATGTAAAGGGTCCAATCGAAAAACTGGCGGCCTTCGAGCGACTACTTGAAGAGCATCCTGAGTTTGTCGGCGAAATTACTCTGATAAATATTTGCACTCCACCGCCCCCCGGTCAGACGATCCTTCAAGCGACGCGTTCGAAAGTCGATCAGCTTGTTGGCCGCATAAACGGCCGATTCGCTCGCGTCGGCTGGACTCCGATTCACTACTACTATCGCTCTCTGAGCTTCGAAGAGGTGGTAGCGCATTATGCTGTGGCTGATATCGCGTGGGTTACGCCCTTAAGGGACGGGCTCAATCTTGTCGCTAAGGAGTACGTTGCTGTGCAGCGTGAGTTAGGTCTGGCGGGAGCGCTGGTTATCTCTGAATTTGCCGGCGCCTCAGTAGAGCTACAAGGTGCGATTCTGACTAACCCTTACGAATCGACTGACATGGCTCGGCGGTTGTGCCAGGCGCTTAAGCTGCCGGACGGTGAGCGCAAGCTGCGGATGCGTATGCTCGGCGACATAGTGGAGCAGTATGACATGGACCGCTGGATTCAAGACTACATGATCAGCGTTAATCGAGAAGTCAATGCGAAGCCGAGTTCCGATCCTCTTTTCTCGCCTGAAAAATGGTTCGATAACATGGCGAGCAGCGTTAACTAGAATGCCGTAAGCTAGGCAGCGCGGTTCCTCGCGCCGGTTTCGGACGAGAAGAACATGAAGTCGGCGGGGTCGCATTTTAGTCTTACTGAAGCACCTTCCCGGATGCTTAGTTCCGCAGGAATACGCGCGCGTAGAAGCTGGTCTTCGAATTCAAGATGCCCCCAACACGCTTCGCCGGTCATCTCCAGTAAGCGCAAATTTGCATAGGCTGAATCGTCGCAAACTTTACTCTCTGACGGGTCTATTACACTGACCTTCGTGGGGCGAATGGCAGCGTTGATGTTTGAGCTTAACGAAGACATGCGAGCAGCAAGTTTCGGAAAGAGCTTCGCGGCGGACTCTCCTGGCAGGATATTGACGGGAGGGCTTCCGATGAACTCCGCGACAAACTGCGATTGTGGGTCGTTGTAGGTTTCGAGCGGCGTGCCGCACTGTTCGATGGAGCCGTCTCGCATAACCGCCAAACGGTCCGACAAAACCATCGCCTCTTCCTGGTCGTGAGTTACGTAGATAGTCGTAATCTTTTCCTCAAGGAAGATTCTTCGAATCTCTGAGCGCATCTCCAATCGTAGGCGGGCGTCTAGATTGGATAGCGGCTCGTCCATTAGGAACACTTTAGGACGTCGGATCAGAGCGCGAGCTAATGCGACACGCTGACGCTGTCCTCCAGATAGCTCTTTAGGCTTTCTTTTAAGCAGAGTTCGTAAGCCAAGAGTAGCGGCAATCTCATCCACTGCCTTCTCTCGCTGCTGCTTCTCGACTCCGCGCAGTTCAAGCGGAAAGGCAATGTTTTTAAATACGGAAAGATGCGGATAAAGCGCGTAGCTCTGAAAGACCATGGCGACATCCCTTTCCTTTGGCGCTGACTTCGTAACATCTGAACCGTTAAAGCGAATCTCGCCGTCGGAAGCTGTTTCCAGTCCGGCGATTAAATTGAGCGCGGTCGACTTCCCGCAGCCGCTCGGCCCGACGAAGGTGAAAAATTCCCCGCTTTCGATAGTCACCGATAGGGCCCGCGCTGCGTGAACACTGCCTGCGGAGCGGTCCCGTGAAGCGAAAGTTTTTGAAACGTTCGAAAGTTCAATCTTAGTCATTCTTAGCCTTTAACGCTGCCGGCTGTTAAACCGGCGACAATTCTTTTCTGAAACACAAAGACAAGTAAGGCAATTGGGACGCTAACTATCATAGATGCAGCAGAAATTTCTCCCCAGGGGATCTCATGGAGTCCGGGAAAGAGTGCTATTGCTACGGGCACAGTTCGCGACGCTTCGGTGACGGAAAATGTCAGTGCCAGAAGGAACTCGTTCCAAGAGAATATAAATACCAGAATGAATGTTGCCGCCAGGCCCGGCATCCCCACCGGCAAAACAACTTTAGACAGTATTTGAAGATTGCTGCACCCATCGACTCTGGCAGCTCGTATGAGTTCTTCAGGAACTGCTTTAAAGAACGAGGTTAGAATCCAAACACTGAGCGGAAGTGAGAAGGTTGAATAAAGGCCGACCAGAGCAAGGATCGTATCTCTCAAACCAAGCGCATTTACCACAATGTATAGCGGACTGATCGTAGCAATCGGCGGGAACATCGAAATTGAAAGTATTGCCGCAAGATAGAGTCCTGCCCCGGGGAGCCTTAACTTCGCAAGGGCGAATGCGGCTAATGCACCGACGCAAAGTGAAAAAACTGTAGTAAATACTGCCACGAGAAGACTGTTAAGCAGGGCCCTGAGAAGAGTGGATTCGTAGATAACGGTCCAGTAGTGGATGCTTGTGGGATTTAGCGGAAGAATCGGAGGCAGGCTTGCTAACTCAGCCTCGGGCTTTACGGAAGTAATAAGCAGCCAAGTCAAGGGCAGTAGGCAGAACAGCGCAACTGCCGCAAGGAGTGCGTAGAGTCTGAGCTGTCTCACCATTCGCTTCTCCTTAGTGCTCTGAGAAAAAACAAGGTGAGCAGCGCCACGCATATGAAAACACTTAGCGCAACTGCTGAGCCGTAGCCGAATTGAAGTGTCTGAAACAAAAGATTATAGGCGTAAATTGACAACGTCTCGCTTGTCCCGGCAGGCCCGCCTCCAGTCAACACATAAACAGCATCAAAAACGCGGAAGGCATCCAGTGTGCGGAAAATGATTACTACCCAAATCATCGGCATGAGCATAGGTAAAGTGATTCGCTGAAACATCTTGGCGCTGCCAGCGCCGTCTACTCTGGCCGCTCTATAGAGATCCTGGGGAACGTCCTGCAGGGCGGCTAGCAGCAAAATCGCCACAAACGGCGTAGTTTTCCAAACGTCCATTAGTACCGCTGCGTTCAGTGCCCAAAGCGGACTGCCGAGCCAGTTTATCTCTGTCCCGAGCGCGTAATTAAGAACTCCATAATCTGCGTTATAAATCCATTCCCACATTTTCGCGGAGACAACAGTCGGGATCGCCCAAGGAAGTAGGACAATCGCACGCATCATGCCGCGTCCGCGAAATGTCTGGTTAAGAAGCAGAGCGATAGCTAGTCCGAGGACAATTTCCAGCCCAACAGATACGACTGTGAAATAGACGGTGTTCCAAAATGCAGTCCAGAAACGGCTGTCTCCCGCCATAAAGCGAAAATTTTCGAGGCCGACGAATCTTGAAATGTCGAAGATCAGAAGCTTGCGATGCAAGCTTAAAGAAACAACGTGAACTAAAGGATAAATAGTGACCAGCGCCAGAACAATTAGGGCCGGAGCAATATACCAATATTTTCGATTATCGCCGATCATCCAGACTGCTCTAGTTCTAAGATGTGCTTAATTTGCATATCGGCGTCGTGCAGGGCTTGCTTCGGCGACTTGATTCGTGAAAGTGCAGCACTAAACTCACGCTGCATTACCTGTGAAATCATCATATAGTACGGTGTAACGGGT
>JAUIIP010000320.1 GCA_030431555.1 bacterium | reverse complement strand
TTTCTGTATTTTGATTGGGGCAAGCGCGACATCTTCCGTCAAAGTCTTCTGCGGATCTCTAACCTCGTCGAACCTTCTTTCCATTGGAACAACTTGCGGCTTCCATCCGTCTGCAAAGACAACTACCAGCAGAGCATTCGTATTTGCGATACGCTCAATGTAGAGTGTCGTCGGCTTAGCGTCACTCTTAGACAAGCCCGAGACGCTGCCAAAATAGGCACCCATTGGAAGCGGTGGAAAGGTTTTGTCTGTGCCGCCGATGCGAATAAACAAGAAAATGCCGCACGCCGCTATCACGCCGAAGGCAAACAAAAAGAACCATGATCGCGTAATCTGTTTTACAGACATGTTAGGCTTCAGACCAAGGACAGCGGCGGCTACGAGCTAGGCGTCTGGCCTAGGCTTGACGATCCATAAGCTCACGTGCGCGCTGCAAAGTATTTTCAAAATCCGCAGCCTCATTTTGGCGCTGTATTAAAAAGGCTGCAATCTTTGATCTCATTTCAATTGCTTCATCGATGAGCGGATCGCTGCCTCGCTTGTATGCGCCGATAGAAATTAGATCCCGATTTTCCTCGTATACGGCCCATAACTTGCGAATTTCCTCGGCAGTTGCGTTATGTCCCTCGGAGGCAACCTTCTCCATCAAACGACTGTTGCTTTTGAGCAAATCGATAGCGGGGAAGTGCTGAACCTGGCTGAGCCTAGTGCTCAAATAAAGGTGACCGTCTAAGATAGCTCGAATCTCCTCACCAAGCGGATCTTCAATCTGCTCCGTAGACAGCAAGATAGTATAAAACGCTGTTATGCTTCCCTTGTCGGTATTTCCGGCCCGCTCCAACAGTTCGGGCAGTGCCGCGAATACCGAAGGCGGATATCCCTGCCGTGCCGGAGGCTCCCCCACGCTCAGAGCGATCTCGCGCATGGCCCTGGCGAAGCGTGTAACCGAGTCCATCAGCAGCATTACACTCAGTCCTTGGTCCCGAAAATACTCAGCAATGGCCGTAGCTGTATACGCAGCCATGATGCGTCTTAGGGGCGGCTCGTTGCTTGTCGAAACCACGACGACTGAGCGTTTTAAGCCTTCCTCGCCTAAATTGTCCTCCAGGAAGTCAAGGACCTCCCGTCCGCGCTCCCCTACCAGAGCCACAACATTCACATCGGCTGTGCTATTGCGAGCGATCATTCCAAGCAAGCTCGACTTCCCGACGCCGGCTGTAGAGAAAACGCCAATTCGCTGACCCTCTCCGACTGTTAGCAGCGTGTCGATTGTCCTAACACCGACGGGTAGAATTTTTGAGATCCTACGCCTATTCATAGCCGATGGTGCTACCTGTCTTACCGGGTAGACCAGCGCTGTATTTACGGGACCGCCGTTGTCTATCGGCTTACCTAAGGAGTCTACCACCCTGCCAAGCAGTTCGGGGCCTACGCCTACTTGCAGCACTTCACCTTTGTTAACGACCGCTGTTTTCGGACCTATCTGATGGACGGGATCAAGTGGGGTTAGAAAAACATCCTCATCATCAAAACCAACAACTTGGGCAAAGACAGGCTTTCTCCCGGGAGGCTCGATCGTGCACAGCTCGCCTATGCGTGCATTCGGTAGCCGCGCTTTGATTACCATGCCGGTTATTTTTTTTACACGTCCGCGCATAGTTACCGGAAACGGACTCCCTTGCTCGAGTTTGTCATAGAAAGGTTGAAGGTTCAGCAACGTTCGATTCTTCGCTACAGGCGAAGTCGCTTCAGCCGAATGAAGTTTCTTAGTTGAATTAGCAGGTGCCATCTTAATCGGCGCCTTCTTCTAATGATAAGCCAAGGCGCGCCGTTATCACATCGATCAAATTTTCTATCTGAGCATCAACCTCTCCAAAATCAGAGCGAATAATGCACCCACCGCGCGACATCTTTGGGTTGGCCTCAATTGAAATTGCACTTCCACCCGCTATTCGAACGAGCTCTTCTTCGACATCGTCCAATAATTCCTTATCTTCGGGATGAACGACAATCGACGCGCTGTCTCCGATAATGGATTCTTGCAGCGCCTTTATTGCTATACGCTTGACCGTGTCGGGATCGACGGCAATTTGTTCGCCAATAACAGATCCGGCTATCGCGAGCGCCAGTTTAGCAGCTCGAACCGCCAGTCTATCTCCGATTGCACCGCTATCTTCAAGCATGCGAACAGCCATATCGACTGCATCGAGCCGGCCTTGTTCAACGCCGACTTTATAGCCGTCGTCGTAGCCCTGCTGGTAAGACTCTTCGGCTTTCGAGAGCAGCGCCTTGGCACGTTTCTCCGCCGCCTCTACGATGCTTTGCGCCTCGGTTAGAGCAGCAGCTAATTTCGGTCCATTCTCAGCCATCACAGTTCCCTGTTCACTCAAATTTCAAAAAGATTTGAGACACTTATTAGATGATACCCGACTTGGAAACGGCTCACACCTCTTGCTCGGACTCGCCTCGGCTAAGCAGCTGGAATCTCTCCGCTTTTCCTGAGTTCTCTCAATAAAAAGCAAGCTGCGGCTGCCATGCCGATAGAGTACCCAACTACTTGGGTTATCAAATGAACCGCTAAAGCAACTGCTGCAACCGGTATCGCTTCACACGGTCCGCGGCAAACAGAGCTGAACACAGCCGTCCATGCTCCTTCGTAGGCACCGAAGCTCATGATGCCGCTAATCGGTAAACTTGCGCCGGCCTCGGCCGCAATAAACGCAACAGTGACCGGCAGCGCCGGCAGATCGCCTGCTCCAACATTCCATTGATGAACTACAGCAAGCAAGAGAACGTAGAGCGAAGTGTATTTTGCTAGTCGTAAGCCCAGGGTGAGTACGACCAGCATATAAGCACTGCCGCTTTGCCTCACTCCCTCCAACTCTGAGGCCCATTCAAGCAGAACCTTTTTTACTTTAGGCCAGCGCGTTGCGACTTTTGCACAGAACGATAGAAAGTCATCTCCCCAGCGAATTAGAATAAAAATCGAACCAATGCCTACTAGGCAAAAGGCAAGCGCCACAGCTGCTCCGGCAAAGCTTAGCGGCGTACTACCAGCCGCGAAGAATGCAGTTAGACCGATTATTATAAACAGAATTACAACGTCCAAAAGAAAGCAAAAACCGAAACTCGAAACAGCAGCCGTCAGCGGAATGCCGTATCTGCTGACCACATAGATATAGCTAGCTTCGCCAAGTC